>JBHHZX010000265.1:0-5838 GCA_046758265.1 Phycisphaerae bacterium | reverse complement strand
GAATCGTCAACTGCCGCGAGGCGTTTCGCGCTCGCGCAACCTGCCGGTCGTGCCAGAACGCGGACAGTGCCTACTCTACTCCGAATCGTTCGAGGTGGCCCCGGCCCGCCCCGGCTCCCGCGGCGCGATCAGCCGTTGGCATGACGCGAGCATCGTCGCGCTGGGCTCCTGGTAGGCCGAAAAGAGCAGCGGACGCAGCACATCCGGGTGCCTCTCGCCGGCCGTGAGCAGAAAGTCGGCCACCTGGCTGACTGTCTCCGCTTTCGCCTTTGGCGATCGGATCACCAGTTTCTCCGGAACCGGCACCGTCCGCGCGAGCACGCGCAGCTTGTCGCGGGTCGGTTCACCTTCCACCTCGGAGGTCTGCTCAAACGCGTCGAACGCGGCTTCGTCGATAAAACCCGCATCGCAACTGCCGTTGATCACACTCTGCGCGATGTCGCGCATCTTCGGAAAGTGCTTCAGCGCCCCCGGCAACGGAAACACCTCCAGTGACAAATCCGTCTTCTTCAGCCCGTGCTCGCGCAGAAGCGCTAGCCCGGCGTGGTGGGTGCGCGCGTCGCCGCGCGGTCCAAACGCCACCGTCTTGCCTCGCAACTGCTCGACGCTCTCAATCTTTGAGTTAGCGGCCACGACCAGGACGGCACTATGGGACGCGCGACCGGCTTCATCCACCGCGACCGCAATGACCTTGGAGCGCTCCCTGTCCTTCATGCCAACATAGCACGCCGGTGTGATGAAGGCGAAGTCGTAGAACCCAAGCGTCAGATTCGGCTCGAGCTGAAGCGGCAGGCAGAGGTCGAGCCGCACCGGACGTTTGATCGTCTCGCTCATCGCTTTCCGCAGCTTCTCGTGTGGCGTAAACGGGTCCAGGACGCCGGGCTCGACCACCAGCGCCACGACCACGGGCCTTTCACTCAGGCCGAAGAGACTGAGAAGACTAGCGCCGGCGGCGCCACTTTGGCATCCAGTTTCCAAAACGAGCAGGCCGACGGTCAGTATCGGCACGACACACTTTGTTTGGCGGCACATCCTTGGCCTCCCTGAAACCTATCCTATTATGATCCGGCGGCAGTCCAATCGCCATGGTCGGGCAGCGCAAACCCGCCAGACTGGATGTCCCGGCGACCCGTGACGCGACGAACCAGGGACAACACCGCGGCGCCGCGTGCCTACTCGGCGAGCTGCTCGCGCTCGAAGACGGGCCCGTCCAAGCACGCCAGCGCCCAGCGCCAACCTGCCGGTCTTGATTCATCACGCACCCGCACGACGCACGACAGACAGGTGCCGAGCCCACAACCCATGTTGCGTTCGATGCACAACTGACAGCCCAGCTCGTACTCACGCGTCAGCTCCGCCACGGCTTTCAGCATTCCCTCCGGCCCGCAAGCGAACACCACGGCCTCTCCCCGCGACCGGCCACGACAGCGTGAGTACCAGCGCCGGAGCGCGTCTGTGACGCCGCCGCGCATGCCTCGCGACCCGTCGTCGGTCGTGATGGTGGTCGGAAATCGCGCCTCGCCAGCCAGCTCGGCACAAACCAGCGGCCTACCGTCGGTCGCGGGCTCGCTGAGCAAGCGCACCGGCAGCAGATCCCGCGTAGTGGCCCCGAAGATCACGGTCACGTCGCGGCGACCCAGTTCCTCCAGTCGCCGCGTGAGGTACAGCAGCGGAGGGATCCCAACACCACCACCGACGAGCACCAGCGGCACGTTGCTCGCTGGGATCTCGAAACCATGGCCGAGTGGCCCGGTGGTATTCAGGGTGTCGCCGGGCGCGAGCCGTTCGAGCCAAGCGGTACCCGGGCCCACGTTCCGCGAAATCACCGCAATGTGCGTATCGCCGACGCCGTCACGCCAGTGATCGGCGATGCTGAACGGCCGGCGGAGATAAGCTTCGCGCTCTTTCCAGTCGCTGCGGCCGACGAGTGACGGAAAACCGCCCGCCGGCCAATCTAAAACCCGCGGGGCCTGCTCGTCGGCTTCGCCACACTGCAATTGAAGAAACTGCCCAGGTTGCGAGGACGGAAACTCGCGCACGAGCAACTCGATCCCGACATGCTCCCGGCAAATCGTCGTGTTTGCGACGACACGAGCTTCGATGCCGCAAACAGGCGTCGATCTGAACGCAGCTCCGATCACTGCAGATCCGTCCACACGCCACCAACTTCAGGTTATCGACATTGTACGACTGCTGATGTGACTGAGAACGGTCCGCAAGCGCCGTTTCCCGGCTTGGGATTTACCGTTTCACAAGACCGTTGGGTAACAGGTGGCCGCCATTATTAAACTTCCGGGACCTGACCTCACGGCCGGTCCCGGAAGTGCGCCACGGCTGAAACAGCCGCAAATTCACGCTGGAATAGGTTAGCGGCACTATACCGCATCGCCCGAAGGGTGTCCACCGGCCCCAGCCAATTTGCCTTGACGGCGGTATTTGTCGTAAGCCCTTGTATTGCCGCAGCTTGTGATTATGCGACCTGGGCATTATAATTAATTCCCGAGTCCGGCTTGGGCCGGGCCGGAGGGCCTCAAAATGGGTCTGTACGCTACCCTGCCATGAGGCGGGACCGCCGCAACAGACGGGCCGAGGTCAGCACTTTGAGGGCTGTCAAGAGTGTCAAAACCGGTCGTTGAAGTCAGCGTCGCGCTCGTGTATCGCGACGCGCGCTGGTTGGTCGCACGGCGCCATGCCGACGCCCATCTCGGCGGGATGTGGGAGTTTCCCGGCGGCAAGCGCGAACGCGGGGAACCGGCGACCGCCGCGGCGCTCCGGGAACTACAGGAGGAGTGCGGCGTACACGCTATCGCGGAACGCACGTTGGAACCGATCCTCTATGAGTATCCTGACCGCCGCGTGAGCATTGCGCCGGTGGTCTGTCGCTGGCAGGCCGGCGAAGCGCGGCCGCTGGGTAACGAGACTTGCCGCTGGGTCGCGCTTGCAGAACTGCGCCAGCTCGAGATGCCACCCGTCAATGCCGACATCATTCGCCGGCTCGAACAGACCCTGTAGGCGCCGGGGCTCAGGGCTTCTCGCTTCTCCACTGCGCGAGCCGTTCTCGGACGGTTGCCGCCTCAGCAAGCCCCAACACCTGCGCGATGTCGAGGGCTTCGGCCAACCCTTTGATCGCGCCCCCACGATCGCCCAGCTCCATCCGCAGGTCGGCCGCGGCGCGCAGGCAGCGGAACTGGTTCAGCAGGTCGTCGCCGCTGGCCAGCGCTTCGTACGCCAATTCGTATTGCCCCAGGGCTTCCCGCGGCAAGGACATGCCCCGATAGACCTCCGCCAACGCAATCCGGACCCTCGGCTTGGCTTCGTCTGTCGCCAGCGCGAGGCAGCGACTAGTCGCCTCGAGCGCTTCCCGCCAGCGTTCCCGTCGCTGGTACCACTGCCCCAGAAACAGCCACCCGGTTGCTTCGCTGCGCCGTGAGCCGGTCTCTCGTGCGGCGGCCACGGTCTGTTTGTGTGCCTCCAGCGCCAGCAGCGACTCGTCAAGCCGTTCGTAGATCAACGCCAACTTGTTGGCCGCGGGGACCTCGGCGATGACGTCGCCGAGCTCTCGCAGCATGTCCAACACGAGCGCCTGCCATTCGGCGGCGCGGCGCAAGTTTTGCTCGTTGAGTCGTCGCAGCGCGTCCGCTGAGAGCTCGCCCCGTGTCGATGGCTCGTAGTTGAGCCAGAGATCGCAAAGGCTGTTCATCGCGGCGATCTGCCCATACAGGTCGTCACGCTCGAATGCGGTCGCCAATGCGGATTCGAAGCGCTGCCGAGCCGCGTCGAACGAGCGTCTCATCAGCAGCAACAAACCTTGGATCCGCTCAAACTCGGCCTCAGTGAGCGCATCGCCACGGTCGGCGGCGAGCTGTTTGATCCGGCGCAGGCGCCCGCCCGCCCGCGCGCGGGTCGCGCCCGACGAGCGCAGCTCGATCTTGGTCATCAGCATAAGTGCCGGGCAGAAGCCGGGGTCGTACTCGATGGCCTGTTCGACGTAATAAGCTCCGTCGCGCAGGTCGTCGCGCCGCGCGGCAGAAAGCCCCTTGGCGTAATACTCAAGCGCGCTCGGTGAGGCAGACGGCGGAGCGAAGACAAGTTCCTCCGCCTTTTTTCCGATCCGCGTGATGCCCAGCCGGCTCAACGTCCAGCGGGTGGCCTCGTCGATGACGCCGAACAAGCGCCCCGGACCGAGCCGAATCCGTGCGGCTTCGGCGTCAGGGCATCCCACGCGGATCAATTCTAAACTGAGTGCTAGCGCGTCGGGCGTGCCCGCGCACCTGCCCTTCAACCACCGCTCCGCGCCGAGCAACCGTGCGACACGCGACCATTCCGCTGGCGAATCACCGCCGTTTTCCGCCAGTTCCCGCCGCGCCTGGTGTGCCCGAGTCGTCGGCGTGACGGTTAGCCCCGGAACGCGCCGCAACCGCCAGGCAAGGGTCTCTTCGACCGCTGTCGGGATCCAGGCATCGCGCGAATCCTTCTTCTCGTCGGCGTGAAACCCGACGACGACCAGCGGCATCAGCTCCTTCGGTCTGCCCGATGTCGTCGCGTCAACCTGTCCGTCGCCCGGCCGCTCTTCCTGCTGGCTCGCCGCCAACGCCGCCCGCGCTGCGCTCGCGACGAGGACAGTCATCAGCGCGCAAACGTGGACGTTCTTCCTCACAACGCACTCCCACTCGTAATGTCTAGCCGCGGTCCAATCTGCCAGCCGGCCGGCGCGATTGTAGCGTCTGAAGCGAAGTGTGTGGGCGACTTGTTGGCGCGCGACCGCGGCGCGCGGGCGCCATGGGCAGGCCCGCCGAAGGCGGGTTTGCCCGTGCGTGACTGAGGCCGACACGGGCATGCCTTCGGCCTGCCCATGGCACCCGGCGCCCGGTATCGCTATCCGCCACGACGACGGCGAGAAACTCGCGGAGAAGCCCGCGGCCGGCACTGTGCGACTCAACCTCAAAGTCCAGGCCAACATCTGGGACGGCGAGCCGAACAACGTGGTCGCGGAAATCCCCGGCAGCGGGCCGCTTGCTCACGAGGTGGTCGTTCTCTGCGCGCATCTCGACCGTTGGCACCTGGCCGAAGGCGTCATCGACAACGGCAACGGCTCGGCGAAGATTCTCGAAACAGCGCGTGCCCTGGCCGCGCTCGACTGGAAGCCTCGCCGTACGGCTCGGTTCATCTGGTTCATGGGGGAGGAGCAAGACCTGTTCGCCAGCAAGGCCTACGTCGAGGCGCACGCGGACGAGTTGGATGACATCGTCGGCGTCGTCAACCTTGACATGCCCGGCTCGCCGCGAAAGTTCGCGACGTTCGGGCATCCGGAGATCGTGGGTTTTCCCAAGTCAGTGGGCACGCAGTTGCGCGGCTACGAAATCTCTGAGGGAACCGGCAACCCTAGGGGCAGCTGGAGCGATCACGCGCCTTTCATGGCAGCCGGTGTCTGCGCGCGGGTGCCATGGCGCGCGGGTGCCATGACGCGCGGGTGCCATGGGCAGGCCCGCCGAAGGCGGGTTTGCCCGTGCGTGACTGAGGCCGACACGGGCATGCCTTCGGCCTGCCCATGGCACCCGGCGCTCGAGAGGACATGAATGACACCGGTGCCCGGCGCTACGAAATCGCCGGGTCGGGCGCGTCGGCGGCGATGTCGAGCGTTCTCAGAGCTTTCGGCAGCTCCCCCTCGTCGAACTGGTCGCGCTGACTGAGTCCCCACAACGCCGCGTACGCGATGTGCTCCGCGCTGGTCTCGAAGAAACGCCGCAGGTCCTCGCGACCGTCGCTGCGGCCGAAGCCGTCGGTGCCGAGCGCGTAGATGCCCTTCGGCGTCCAGCACCCGATACGGTGCGGGACGGC
>JBHHZX010000264.1:0-5841 GCA_046758265.1 Phycisphaerae bacterium | reverse complement strand
CGGGACCTATCGAGAGGAGCTTTCGAGCTCTGCAGCGCTCGCAGGGGAAACGCGATGTCGTCAATGAAGGGGTCGCCCACGACTTCGTCAATCCGCAGGCTTGAGCCGCGGGCCAAGATGCCGACCGCGGCGGCGTTGAGCCGTCTGTCGCCCGCGGACGCCGAGACCCTCAAGCGGCGACTGTCGGAATCGGTTGAATGCGTTTTTGACGCCTGTTTCCAGCACGAGCAGGCAGAAGCCACGCTCTTGGGCCCGCTGCCGGAGTCCGGCCCCGCGACCGCCAAGCTGGCCGACAGCGACGACAGCGGCGTAGACCTGCTGTTGGATACGACCGGTCGGACGCTGAGCACCGACCAGGAGCGCCATTTATTCCTGAGACTGAACTACTGTCGGTACCGCGTGATGCGTGTTCTCCGCAAGTATCGTGGCAAGCGCCTTTCGGCCAGTGCCGCCCGAGAACTGCTCCGCTGGGAGCATTGCACCGTGCAAACCCGCAGCGACATCGTCCGTCTCAACGTTGCGCTCGTGCTCGCGATGGCCAAACGCACCAAGCTGACCGGCGTCGACTACGCCGACCTGGTCAGCGAGGGTAATCTGGCCCTGCTGCGGAGTGTGGATAAGTTCGACTGCTCCCGCGGCTTCAAGTTCAGCACCTACGCCTGCCGCGCAATCCTGAAGAGTTTCTCGCGGGTAGCGACGCGGACGGCGCGTTACCGCGGCTATTTCCCGACCGAATTTGATCCGGCACTGGAAAAGGGGCATTACGTCGAGGAGAAGCGGCGGGACGCGGAAGAGGATTGTGTTGATGAGCTGAAAGCGATCCTGGGAGAGAATCTCGCGCATCTCAATGACGTCGAGCAGCGCGTGATTCGGGCCCGCTTCGCGATCGACGACGAGGTGGACGAAGCCGACGCGAGCAAGGCCAAAACCCTCGAACAGGTCGGGGAGATGATCGGCGTCACCAAGGAACGGGTTCGCCAGATCCAGAACAAGGCGCTCGGCAAGCTCCGCACCGCGCTCGAGCAGGGCATCCTGGCGGGCTAGCGCCGGCGGCAACTGTCTGGCCCATTTCCGGAGGCCGGGGTGATCGGTCAGACGTGCGGGGCTGCGCCGCACAAGGTGCCGTTGCGCGTGCCCCATAAAGCGATTGACGTTGGGGGGTGTTTTTTGCTATGCTCGAATTCTGCGAGATGGACGTCCGATCGAGGACGCGGCTGTCGCTTTGCGCAAGCACATCGGGGCTGACGTCCACGTTGCCGGGGGATGTGGGAATCCGACCCGGCCGGTCGTCATGTCGGCAATGCGTTCGAGGAGCTGATCTTCAGTGCTGCGCGAATCGGAGACGGCGTTCCTCGTTACCATCGATCCGCCGCTCGTCGGCGGCGATTTGTCGGTGGTGCTCGCGCGGCTGCGAGCAAACTGGCCGCCCGGGCGGCTGGTGGAGCTACTCACTTCACCACTGGCGTCAGTGGTAAAGACCGCGGCCACCTGTCTGGGGCTGACCGGCACGATGGAGCATTGCGGGCCGCTCGTCTCGCTCCTGGGACATGCGGATGAGGAGGTTGCCGCCGCCGCCGAGGATGCCCTCTGGAGCATCTGGATGCGGGCCGGCTCGGAGAACGCCAACAGGCAGTTGAAAGCCGCGGTCGAACGGATGCGGAAGGGCCGGATCGAGGCGGCCCTTGATCTGCTGCACGACCTGACCGCAGCGGAGAACCCGTCGGCCGAGGCCCACCATCAACAGGCCATCGCCTTGCACTCGCTGGAACGCTATGAAGAGGCCGAGGCGGCGTATCAGGAGGCGCTTGCCCTGAACCCGTATCACTTTGCGGCGGTTGCGGGGCTCGGTCACATCTGCGGGCAGCGCCGTGATTTGACCGGGGCGCTCCGCTACTACCGGCGCGCCCTGCGGATTCACCCACGGCTCAAGGAGATCCGCGAGGTTGTTCCGCAACTCGAGGCGGCCATCCAGAAGCGCGTCGTCGCCTGACCTTTCCACGCGGAGACCTTGGGTTTGGCAAGGATGCTCCTTTTCGGCGGTTCGTTCGATCCCATTCACCACGGGCATCTCGTTGTCTCTCGCCATGCCGCCGAGGCATTGGACGTCGATCGGGTCGTCCTGATCCCCGGCGCGAGCCCGCCTCATAAGCGACAGGCGGCACTGGCCCCGGCGGCGGACCGGCTGGAGCTGTGCCGACTGGCGGTGAGAAGTGACCCGCTCTTTGAAGTAAGCGACTGGGAGACGCGGCAGGCCGGCCCCAATTATACCCTGCACACGGTGCGCCACTTTCAGGAAACACAGCCGCAGGCTACGAAACTGTACTGGCTGATCGGTCTGGACAGCCTGGCGGAGCTATCGAGCTGGTACCGGGTCGGCGAGCTGGTTACGCACTGCACGCTGGTGACCGCGGGCCGGCCGGGGGCCGAGCGCCCGGACCTCTCGCCGCTGCGGAAACTGCTGTCTGCGGCGCAGTTGCGCGAGCTGCAAGAGCATATATTGGAAACCCCGCTGATCGACATTTCCGCGACCAACATCCGAGCACGGGTACACGCGGGGCTGAGCATTCGCTACCTGGTGCCGGAACCAGTGCGCACGGCGATCGCGGCGCGTGGGCTTTATGGCGGCGGCAAAACGTCCAGCCGCCGATAACTGGGGGCGTTCACCCGCCTGCGGGCCTTTGCGCGCCGCCATCGTCCGCTAGAATGCGGTTCCGCTTTGGAGGGGTTCGGGCGAGCGGAGCGGTCACGATCGTCATCGCGGGCCCATGCTGTGAGGTAGCCATGAGAATCGCGGTTCCCGCAGAACTTCAAGCGGACGAGCGCCGCGTGGCCCTCGTGCCGGAATCCTGCAAGAAACTTACCAAGGCCGGCATCGAGGTGGCCGTTGAAAGCGGGGCCGGGGCAAAGTCCTATTTCTCCGACGACGCGTATCGCGAGGTCGGAGCCACCGTCGAAAGCGACATCACCGCCTTGCTCGGCAGCGCCGACTTCGTGCTGAAGGTCCAGCCGCCGATGGAAAACACCAAGCTCGGCAAGCACGAGGCGACGCTGCTCAAAGAAGGCGCGCTGTTTATCGCCACCCTGCTGCCGACCCGCGACATCGACGCGGTCCGACGTCTGGCCGAGCGGAAGATTTCCGCCTTCTCGACGGACTGCATCCCGCGCACCACCCGCGCGCAGTCGATGGACACGCTCTCGTCGATGGCCAACATCGCCGGCTACAAGGCCGTGCTGATCGCTGCCAATGAATTGGCCAAGTACTTCCCGATGTTCATGACCGCGGCGGGCACGATCTTCTCGGCGAAGGTATTCGTGATCGGGGCGGGGGTGGCGGGCTTGCAGGCGATCGCCACCGCCAAGCGGCTCGGCGCCACGGTGGAGGCAACGGACACCCGCCCGGTGGTCAAGGAGCAGGTCGTGAGCCTGGGCGGCCGCTTCGTCGGTGTGGAAACGGCAGAGCCGGCCCAGGACGCCGGCGGCTATGCCAAGGAACTCTCGCAGGAGTTCTACCAGAAGCAGGCCGAATTGATTGCAGAGCGCTGCGCCGCCAACGACGTGGTCATCACAACCGCGCTGATCGGCGGCGTCAAAGCGCCGAAGCTGATCACCGAAGAGATGGTCCGGGCCATGCGGCCGGGCTCGGTGATCGTCGACCTGGCGGCGGAGGCCGGCGGCAACTGCCTGCTCACCGAGCCGGGCAAGACCGTCGTCAAGCACGGGGTCAAGATCTGCGCTCCGCTCAACCTGCCGTCGGACATGCCGCTGCACGGCAGCACACTTTATTCACGCAACCTGACGACGTTCGTTCTGGAATTCTGGCAGGACGGCCAGTTCGACCTCGACCTGGAGGACGAGATCATCAAGGGTGCCTTGGTCACCCATCAGGGCGAGGTGCTTCACGAGGGCGCCAAAAAGGCACTGGAAGGCGGTAAGGGCTGATGATGTTCGACGCACTGCTGGCACAAGCCGCGCCGGCGAGTGAAATGCTCTCGTCGCTGGCCAAGAGTCTCGGGGTCTTTATCCTCGCGATTCTGCTGGGATTCGAGGTGATCTCCAAAGTCCCCGCGACGCTCCACACCCCTTTGATGTCCGGCGCAAACGCCATCTCCGGCATCACCATCGTCGGCGCCCTGCTGATCGCCGGCGCGAAGCTCGGGGCGGTCAGTTACGTGTTCGGCTTTCTGGCGGTGGTTTTCGCGACGATCAACGTGGTCGGTGGTTTTCTCGTCACCGACCGTATGCTTGCCATGTTCAAAAGGAAGTAGAGCGGAGCGGCCATGGACCCCAGCGTGTTCACCGGGCTTTGGGCGCAAGCAGCTTCGGCCCCCACCACCGCCGAAACCGCCCAGACCGTAGCCGGCGCGCGAACGCTCGACGTAGTCGATTTCTTCGTAGACCTGGCGTATTTCGGCGCGGCGATCCTCTTTGTATTCGGGCTGAAAATGCTCTCCTCGCCGCGCACCGCCCGCCGTGGAAACTGGGTCGCGTCGCTGGGCATGCTGGTTGCCGTGATGGTCACACTCGCCAAGATCGAAGCCTGGGGCATCCTGATCGCCGGCTTGGTCGTTGGCGGCCTGATCGGCGCGATCGCCGCCCGCAAGGTGCCCATGACCGGCATGCCCGAGATGGTGGCGCTATTCAACGGTTCGGGTGGTGCGGCGTCTGCGGTGGTCGCGATGGCGGAGTACTGGCGGGCGAACCCGAGCCTGCTGCGCGACGACACGGCGCTGACGATCGGACTCAGCGTCCTGATCGGACTGGTCACGCTCACCGGCAGCCTGGTGGCCTTCGGCAAATTGCGCGGGCTGACGATCAAAGGCGTGCGCCTGGGGAATCCGCTGGCGTTCCCGATGCAGCACCCGGTCAACTTTCTGCTGCTGGCAGTCGTGGCGCTGCTGATCGCCACGGTCACGATGAATCCCGGAAGCCAGTGGGCGCTCGTACTGATCGCGCTGGTCGCCGCCGCCCTCGGCGTTATGCTCACCACGCCGATCGGCGGGGCGGACATGCCCGTCGTCGTCTCCCTGCTGAACTCGTACTCGGGTCTGGCCGCGTGTGCGACCGGCTTCGTGCTGGAGAACACGGGGCTGATCGTCGCGGGCTCGCTGGTCGGAGCCTCGGGCCTGATCCTGACGAACATCATGTGCAAGGCCATGGACCGCTCGCTGATCAACGTGCTGGCGGGCGGTTTCGGCCAGGACATCGCCGCCGCGGGCGCGACCCAGGCACGGGAAGGTCTGACCGTCCGCAAGATGGACGCCGAAGAGGCCGCCATGGTGCTCGAAGCCGCCCAGAACGTCGTGATCGTCCCGGGCTACGGCATGGCCGTCGCTCAGGCCCAGCACGCCGTGGCCGAGATGGCCGACCTGCTGATCGAGCAAGGTGTGAGCGTCAAGTATGGGATCCACCCGGTGGCGGGCCGCATGCCGGGACACATGAATGTGCTGCTGGCGGAGGCGAACGTGGACTACGAGCTGCTGAACGATCTGGGGCTCAACTCCGAGATGGCCCAGACGGACGTGGCGCTGGTCATCGGTGCCAACGACGTCGTCAACCCCGGGGCCCGCGACGATCCCAGCAGCCAGATCTACGGCATGCCGATCTTCGACGTGGACAAGTGCAAGACGGTGATGGTCTGCAAGCGCAGCCTGAACCCCGGCTTTGCCGGCGTCGAGAACCCGCTGTTCTTCCTGCCGAACACGACGATGCTCTTTGGGGACGCGAAGAAGATGATCACGGGCATCGTCACTGAACTGAAAGAGAAGTAGCGCGGTGGTTGGAAAGAACTATATGACGGTGCGCGATCGTGCACCGCAAACCGAGCCCGACGCGCAAGCGAGG
>JBHHZX010000263.1:0-5850 GCA_046758265.1 Phycisphaerae bacterium | reverse complement strand
TTTCACAGGAGGTCCGGAATGCTGTCGAGCCAGGAGATCGACGCGCATATTCAGTCTATCGCTGCCGCACTCGACGCGTTGTCGGCGGGGGGTGGAAACCTGTCGGGATGCATGGAGATCGACGAGCGGTTCGGTGCCCTGCGCGAGCAGTACCGACAGCAACCGGACAGTCTTGCCGGCCGCGTGCAGCGGCTCTCCGAACTCAGCAGACGCTTCGACGATTTGCTGGCCGACCGTCTCACACGCGTCGTCGACCGGTTTCACGAGGTGAACGAGCAGATCCGCCTCGGCGAGCAGGAAAAGGCGTTCTGGCGCAGCTTCCTCATCCGCACGGCCACCCAAGCCCGGCAAGAATACCTGAACGGCACCGCCGCCACGGTTCACGTGCGATCCATCCGGTCCCGCACACTGCCGCCCGCCGGCGGCAGCACGAGAGCTCGGCTGGAAGATCTGGTCCGCCAGTCCGGCTGCTGGGAGCAGGTCAGCCAGCTTTCACGGACCAGGCTGGAGCGTGCCCTGGCGGGCAAGGTCTTCGCCAGGCCGCAGGCCGAGGCGATCGAGCAACTGTGTCCGGCCACCATCGTGCATCAGGTAAGCAGCCGTGCCGCGGAAGGATGATGCTGGATCCGGCGGCCGGGCAGCCCGGCTAAGTGCTGCTTGTCGATTGCCACTCGATACGTCCCGCGCGGTGACATCCGCCCTGCGGCAAGCGATAGATTCCGCGCCAGCGAGGCTGGTCTGATCGCTGGCTGCGCTTGGCCGGTTTGTGGTAGATTATTCCAGAGACGAGTGAGACGGAGATTGCGGCGAGGCCAGGGCCTGAGCGCTGAGCGCTGGTGGAGTCGGATTGCGGCAAGCCGCGACTGGCGGTCGGGTCCGGAAAACCACCGGGGTCGCGCCCTGGCCCACGCATTTGAGAAGCAGCCGTGGCATTCATCCTGCCCTTCGAGACCGAGATCAACGCCCTCGATCAGCAGCTCGCGGCGCTGCCGGAGGACAGCCCGGCGTATGTGGAGGCGCAGGCCCGGCTGGAAGCTTGCGAGCGCGAGGTATATCCCAACCTCAGCGCCTACGACATGTTCCTTCTTTCGGGGCACCCGCTGCGCCCCAAGACGCTCGACTACGTGCGGCACATCTTTCACGACGTTCGCCTGTTCTACAACCCGGACGTGCGCGGCGACCACTTGATGATCGGCGGTGAAGCCAAGATCGAAATCGACGGCCGGCCGGTCGACGTCATCGTGGTCGGACAGCAGACCGGACCTTCTTCAAATCGGGACGAGCTGCTCAAGCTGCCGGTTTCCGAGTACCGGCGTTGGAACCAGGGGATGGGCTTCCCGGACAGCTTTCGCAAGGCCGTATACTTCATGGACGTCGCCGAGCAGCGCGGGAGGCCGGTAGTAGTTTTCGTGGACACGCCCGGCGCCGACCCATCGGAGTATTCGGAGGAGGAAGGCCAGGCGTTCGCGATCAACGAAGTCATCCACAAGACTACGGCGCTGCGGGTACCCAACCTGTCATACATCATCAGCCTGGGCGCCAGCGGCGGGGCGATTGCCGTCACGCCGACGAGTCGCACGATTATGAATCAGTACGCGACGTACATGGTGATCAGCCCCGGGGGATGTGCGTCGATTCTGTTTCGCAATCGCAACCCCGAGTCGATCCGCAGGGCCGCGGAGGGATTGTGCCTGACCTCGGCGGACGCCGTCCGGCAGAACACCGTGGACGAAGTGGTCGAAGAGGGACTGCACCCGGGACATCGTTACCCGCAAGAGCTGCTGTCCACGGGCAAGGATGCGGTGGTGCGGAACCTGGCGCAGCTTCTGGATTTGAGGGGGGTCGAAGCCGAGCGGGCCCGCCGGGCGAAATTCTTCGCGATGGGCGTGTGGGAAAAGTCCGGCAAAAAGCGGAGCACCGGCAGACTGGCCAAGCTGGCGGCCGAGCAGAATCGGGCATTCGCGAACCTGCGGGAGGCGCTCGCGGATTACCTTGCCAAAGAGACCAGCAACGACGCGACCGGAAACGGCAAGCCGGTCGACAAAGCCGCCCTGATCGCCCGGCTCGAGGGTCGGCAGCGGGTGGCCCGGATGATCTATGCCGTCGAGCGCACGGATCGGCAATATCTCAGTAAAGTGCTCGGGCGCGACGCCTGCGCGCTGAGCAAAGCCCAGTGGGCACAGATCCGGGAATACCTGCTCACGCGACGTTACGGCAACATGGACGGCGCCAAGTCGCTGCACCCCAATGGCGGTGTCACCCCGTACCGGCGACTGCACCCCGTGGACTGGATCCGCCGCCTGACGGATGAGGGGTCGTTTCGCGAGTTTGAGGAGACGATTTCCTATTGCTCGGTGGATCAGCTTCAGTTCCCCCAATACCAAAAGGCCCTGGCGCGCGGGATCAAGGAAACCGGGTTGCGGTCCGGGTTGATCACCGGGTCGGCAAAGATCGGAGGTCACCCGGCGGTGCTGGCAATCAACAACTTCGGCCTGGTCGGAAGCAGTCTGTGCGATGAGATCGGCGAGAAGTTTCGCCACGCGGCTCACCAGGCGCTCGAGACCCAAACGCCGCTGGTCTCGGTCGCCATGGGCGGGGGGGCGCGGATGCAGGAAGGGACCCTTTCCATGCACCGCAACATCCCGAAGGTCCAGCACGCGTTGAACGAGTTGGCCGAGGCCGGTGTGCCGCACATCTCAGTCATCGCCGACCCCACGCTCGGCGGGACGGCGATCAGCTACGGTCTGCGCGGCGACTACATGATCGTCGTGGAGGGCTCGGCCAACATCGGGTTCTCGGGTAAGCGCGTGGTCGAGCAGTTCCAGCAGCGCAAGGTGGCGGCTGGCTTCCAGCAGGGGACGTGGCTGCTGCAGCGCGGGTTCGTGGACGAAGTGGTCGGCACCGATGAGTTGACCGAGCGGATCGCGGAGCTGCTCAAGCACGTATCGTCAGGGGGACGGCTGGCCGACCTGCAAACGCGCAAGCCGCGCCGTTGGAGGCCGAAGGAAGAGGTCCTGTTGAATGCCACGGCAACCGAGACGACCGCCGTCCGACCGCACGCAAGTAATGGACCCCGGAAGGCCGTGAGCGCGTAGCGCCGAGCTCGAGTGGTGAGGCTTCTACACCGACGCCCACAATCCGCCAGCCGTGGTCCGCCGGGAGATCACTTCGTTTACGCTCTCTGGAATCGTTCGGAGATCAGCTCGGGTCCGGGCGCTTTGCTGCGACCGACCGGTCCGCTAGCATGGGCTGGTCGGGCAGGGCCGCATGTTCCCGCTCACGAATGGTGTCGTCATGTGCTACGCAAGCTCGTCGCAGAGATTCGTTTTGTTGTCTGCAATTGCGTTGTGGCTTTGTTCACGCACCGCCGTCGCCCAGCCGGCTTCCGGCCCTCTAAAGGCTGAGCAGCCCGCGACCGTGGCGCGCGGTCCCGTCGTCTTGACCGAAGAGGGTTTGCGTATCCATCGCGCGGGTCTGCTGATTGACGGGCACAACGATCTTCCGTGGAGAATTCGCGAGCTGGCTGGTTCTTCGTTTGACAAGGTGGACATCGCTTTGCCGCAGTCCAAGCTGCAGACCGACATCCCGCGCCTTCGTAAGGGCGGCGTGGGAGCCCAGTTCTGGGTGGTATTTGTCCCGACGGAAACCGCCCGTACCAAGACAGCCACCCGCATGGCGCTGGAACAACTCGACCTGATCCACCGCATGGTGAAACGCTATCCGGACGTTTTTGAGATGGCCTACACGGCCGATGACATCGTGCGAATCCACAAGAAGGGCAAGATCGCAGCGCTGATCGGCGTCGAAGGGGGGCACATGATCGAGAACTCCCTGGAGACGCTGGCCAGGTTCTACCAGCTCGGCGCCCGCTACCTGGGCCTCACCCATTCAGAGAGCATCGACTGGGCGGACTCGGCCACCGACGAACCGCGGAGCGGCGGCTTGTCAGCCTTCGGCGAGCGGGTGGTGCTCGAGATGAACCGCCTGGGCATGCTGGTGGATATCGCCCACGTCTCATTCGACACCATGCGGGACGTGCTGCGGGTGAGCAAAGCGCCGGTGATCGCCTCGCACTCGTCCGCCTACGCCGTGGCCGCCCACGTTCGCAACGTGCCTGACGACGTCCTGCGCATGATCGCGCGGAACGGTGGGGTGGTTATGATCAATTTCTACTCCGGCTACAGCCATCCGGAAGGGGCCCGGGTGATGGTGAACCTCTTTCAGGTCGAGCGCGAGCTCAAAGCCGCGCATCCCGACAGAAAAGAGTTTCAAAAGGCATGGCAGCGATGGAAGGACGCGCATCCCATCCCCGCCGGAAGCGCCTATACACTCGTGGATCATATCGACCACATTGTCCGGGTGGCGGGTATCGATCACGTCGGCCTTGGCGCCGACTACGAGGGGGCCAGCCAGATGCCCGAGCAACTGGAGGACGTTTCCGGCTATCCCTACCTCACCCAGGCGCTGCTGGAGCGCGGCTACTCCGGGCCGGACATCCACAAAATCATGGGCCGGAATCTGCTGCGGGCGCTTCGTCAGGCCGAGCAGGTCGCCCGCGATTGGAAGGAATGATTGAATCTTGTGTAAGCCGACTCGGGCCGGGCTGCGAGGCAGCTACCTGCACTGTGCAATCACGCCAGAACGAGGAGCTGATCGGGGTCGGCGGCCTGTCGGGCGCGGCCGGCGCATTGTTCCTTGAACAGCTCGGCGCACTTTTCCCGCCGGGCCGGGTCGTGGCTATAGCGCCAATGGTCGACCAGGCCCAGGGCGTCGGCGCAGTTTCTGGCGCTGGCGGGGTACTGCCGCCAGTGTTCGGCGCCCAGCGCCCGGTGGAACGCGGCCGGCCCGCACGCCGGCTGGCCCGAACGCGCCCGCAGGACGAAGTTGTAGGCGATCCCGATCGCCGCGACCACGCCGTCGATCACGTCTTGCCCGTGTTGCTCGCTCAGCGCCTCCAAATGTTGCATGATCCGCTCGTCCGACACGGGGACGATTTCACGGCGGATGAACGATTCCAGCGGCCGGCCCAAGCGGGTGATCCAGCCGGCGATGTGGCGCGACGCCGCCGCGCCGGCCCGATGGGCGAACGCCTCGAGTGCGGGTTGGCCGTCCTGTTCGCTCTCCGCCAGTCGCCGCAGGGCCGCGGTGAGCCCGCGCTTCGGAGAGTAGGTACAAAACACAGCGGCCGCGTGGGTCTGCGCCCAACGTTTCAGCGCTTCGGTCAGCAGTCGGCGGCCCAGCCCACGCCACGAGCGGTCGGCGGTCGCGGTAATCTCGTAAGCGCACACGTAGCCGGCGGGCGGGGCGGCGGGGAGCGACAGCAGCGCCGCGTCTGATAACTGATCGCGGCTTAAATAGAACTTCTCGGTCGCCTTCCACTTCACGTACGCCAGCAACTCGCCGCCATTGCCGTTCCGACAGCCGTCGGGCGCACAAAGTACGTCCACGTGGTCGCTGTCCAGCTCGGCGATGAAGCGGTCCCGGCTGAGCTGGCCTTCCCACGCGGTAGGCCAGGCCCGGCAGTGCAGCTTGTGGGCGGCATCGTGCCGCCGCGCCGGAAACTCCCCGGGGGCATAGCCCACGTGACGGACGGCCTCAACCTCGGTGACCGCGTTTGCCATGGCATTGAATGCTAGGGCGCTACTTGGCCAGATGGCCTTGCCCTTATCCACATCGGTCAGCATTGTCGGGAGATTCAAAAGAATACGTCGCACTACCACGGGGCCTGTGGGCGGAGCTTGACGGCTCCAGATTCGAGGATTCGAGCTGATGGGTCCGCACAACGAACCCTACGGAACTAAGTGCCCATCCCATAACCCCTGTGGCACCGGTTTTCAACCGGTGAACACA
>JBHHZX010000262.1:0-5851 GCA_046758265.1 Phycisphaerae bacterium | reverse complement strand
TCCTCGGGCTCGACGAACCGTTTGAAGCCGAGCCGGCGGAAGTGCCGAAACCATAGAATATGCTGGATGCGATGCGATTGAATCGGCGGCTTCCAATTTCGGCATGGGGGGCGCTGGCCGGGCTTGCCGGTGCGCTGTGGGCGGCCGGTCCGGCGGCCCGGGGGCAGCCGCCTTCGGAGGCGGGATCCGCGGCCCGGGCTGAGCGGACCAAGCCGTCGCTGGCCGAGCGCCAGCACGTGGTTCGCGATCGCGTCCAGCGCCTTGAGAGCAGCATGTTGAAGCTGTCGCGCCTGCTGGCAGAGGGTGAGCCGGAGAAGGCCGAGCGGCTGCGCGATGCGCTCCAATACACCGGCGGTCACCGTATCAAGGCCCGGGTTGAGAGAGTGGCCGCGCGGCTCAAGCCCGCTCGACTCAGTGAGGCGGAGCGCGAGCAGGAACTGCTCCTGGCTGACCTCGACGCGCTGCTGGCGCTGCTGACCAGTTCGCTAAACGAGGTGGAGCGCCGCCGAGCCCAGCGCCAGCGACTCGAAGCCCTAAAGCGGGCGGTCCGCACGCTGATAGACGAGCAAACGCAGATTTTCTACCGCACACAGCACGTCGAGCAACGTGTCGCGTCGTCGGGCTCCCCGCAGGCGGACGCCAGCTCAGAGGACCTTGCCGAGATGCTGCGTCAACTTGAACAGCTCCAGCGTGATGCGCAGCGCCAAGCCAACGAGTTGCAGCGCGACATGCAGAAGACTGATCGGGAGGATCGACCTGCCCCCGGCGCCCCCCAGATCGGACGGGCCGCTCAAGACATGCAGCAAGCAGCGGATTCCCTCGGCGAGCGCCAACCCAGCGCAGCCAACCCGAGTCAGCGAAGCGCGCTCGAGCAACTGCAACAAGCGCTCGACGAGCTCGACGACGCGCTGCGACAAGTGCGTCGCGAGGAGAGCGAAGAGACGCTCGCCGCCCTGGAAGCTCGCTTCCGGAGCATGCTGACGCGGGAACAACGGGTGCACGAGGCGGTGACCGCACTGAGCGAAAAAAGCCCGGAGCAGTGGACACGCGTTGACCAGTTACGACTGGCCGAATCGGCCGAGACGCAGCGGGGCGTGAGCGAGGACTGCCAGGTGACCCTGCGAATCCTGGTCGATGAGGGGACCACGGTCGTCGTGCCGGAGCTGGTCCGACAGATGGCGGCCGATATGGCCGATGTTTCTGCGCGGCTCGACCGCTTTGACACGTCGCCCGAAACCCGACGCGTGCTCGCTGACATCATTGCCCTGCTTGAGGAACTCTTGGGGGTGATCGAACGAAAGCGCGAGGCGGACGCGCGCTTGGAGGAGGGGGAACAGCCGTCCGCCGACCGGCCGCGGCCTTTGCTTCCAGGCTCGGCCGAGCTGAAACTGTTGCGCACTTCGCAAATACGACTCAACGAGCGAACCGTCAAGCTGGTCGCGGCGTCGTCTGGGACCGGCGACGACCAAGTGCGGGCCACCCGGCGGCTTGCGGAGCGGCAACGTCGTCTTGCCGACCTGGCTCGACGCATGAACGAGAGGAACTGACCCGTGGGTGCGCAGGACGAATCTCATGTTGTTGACGCAGTTCACACGGTCCCTGGCTGCTGCCGATCCGCTATGTCCCGGTGTTGTGTTCCAGCGGGCGGGGCGAGGACCGGCTTCAGCCGGTCGGTTCTTGCCACCGACTTGAGTCGGCGGTGGGCATCGCGGGGCGCTCCTCGCGATCCAGCCGGCTTTAGCCGGTCTTTCCATGCCCGGGTCGTTCCAAAACCCGGCTCGAAGCCGGTTGAACGTGTAATGCACCGCTCAGCGCTCTTCTGCGTCGCGCTCGCATCCGTCGGGCTCGCGTTCGCACAGGGTACCGACGTGCAATCCGACCGCATCGCGCGACTCAACCGGGCGTTTCTGCGTCAGGTCCGCGCTCTCGGCAGCGCGCACGCGCTCGCGGCAGCCACCATCGCCGAAGGTTGGGAGAACACGTACCGCGGCGAGCTTGCCGAAAGCTTCGTGCCCGACGCGCTGGCCGTGCTGTACCCGACCTACCGTGAGGCGCTGCAGGCCTTTGACGAAGAAAAGACGCGGGACGTTCTGCGCCTGCTCGAGCCCCTGCGCGACCACGATGATCGCTTTCTGGCTGCCAACGCCGGCTACTTTTATGTTCGCGCCCTGGTCGCGCTCGGGAGATACGAAGAAACCGAAGCAGCACTCGCGTCCATCGAGGCGCGGAGAGAGCTCTATGTCGCGCATACGCCGTACGCGCCCCACCTGTGGCTCATCAAAGGCTTCTGCGAGGCCCGCAATCTGCGGTTTGAACAGGCGACTCGCTCGCTCCAAGCCCTGCGCGCGCAATTTAGTGACGCACCCGAGGCGGTGCGCGTCGGCGCGGCCCAGTTACTACTCGAGATCGAGCGGCGCGAGCACGGTACGCTCGGCGAGGTCGCCACGGTCATGGACTACGTCGCCGATCGTCTCGGCGTGACTGATCGTACGCAGCGCGTGCGCAAGCGGCAGCGGCAGATCATCGCACTGCTCGACAAGCTCATCGATCAGCAAGAGCAACAGGAGCAGCAGCACCGCGGCGGTTCTCGGCAGCGGGGCAAGGGCCAACCCTCGCCACCGCGTGACCCGCAGGGTGCGAGAAACGAATCGGAGGCTCCTGGCGGCGCGGGCAGGGTGGGGGACCTGCACGCTGCACCTCAGGCCGAACCTGGCGAGGTCTGGGGCAAGCTCCCGCCCGCCGAGCGCGAGAGGATCCTTCAGTCCATCGGCGCGAAGTTTCCCTCGCGCTACCGGCAACTGGTCGAGCAGTACTACCGCGCGCTGGCGGAGGAGGAATAGCGTATCAAGGATTCTGAAGCCCGAATTCTCAGGCGAGGCGCTTGGTCACGTAAACTCTACGGTCTCTGTCGCGATGACGCAGCTTGCTCGAACCGCCATTTCGTTTTCACTCTTCGCACTGCTGGCCTGCCCATGCGCGCTGGCCATCGATCTGGAAGTCACCAGGCTTGACGGCCAGCTGATTCGGGGGCGGCTCGTGCAACTGACGCCGGAAATCATTATCGCTTCCGCCGACGAGGACGCGACGCTGACGTGGTCGGAAGTCCTCGCCCTCCGACCGCTCGGCGTCGATGAACCCTCCGTGTCTCTTACGCGGGACGACCCATTGCGCTTTGAGCTCGCGGACGGGTCGGTTTTTGGCGCTCGCATTGACAGCGCTACGGATCGTGGCTTTACCGTGCGCTTCCAGTCCGGCCAGACATGTCGGCTCACCCCGTCGATGCTGCGGGCGGTCCACTCAACGACCGCGAGTGAGATCGCGCGGGCTGAGCTCGTCCAGATTGCCGCCGAGCCGAGCCGGTCCGAAGATGTCGCGGTCCTCGAGCGCGATTCCAGGGTGATCGTGCTGCGTGGCGTGGTGCGCCGCATCGATTCGCGGTACGTCCTGTTTGCGTGGAAAGACCGGGAGCGGCCGCTGCCGTGGGAACGCATTGCCGGCCTGAGGCTCGCCCGTCCGACGCCGCGGCGTTCGAGTTGCACGGTTCACCTGCATGGAGGCGAAGTGTTCGGCGGCCGCGTGATCGGTGGCGACGAGGTAACCGTCACGCTTCAGTCAAGTGTTTTTGATGGGCTGAGATTGCCCTGGTCGCGCATCGAGCGGATTGAATGCCGGAGCGAACGCTTGACCTTTCTCTCCGATCTCGTGCCGCTGCGGTACGACTTCACGCCGTTCTTTCAGAAGCGGTGGAACTATGCGCGCGACCGGACGCTGATGGGCCGGCCGATCCGTTTGGCTGGCCGGCATTACGCCAAGGGCGTGACAATGCACAGCCGTGCGTCTCTCGTATACGCGCTACGTGGGCAGTACCGTCAGTTCGCCGCCACCGCCGGCGTCGTTGATGAGATGGGGGGGCGCGGCGACGTGACCCTCGCGGTTGTCGGCGACGGCCGAGTCCTCTGGGAGGCAGCCAACGTGCGCGGTGGTGAAGAGCCGCGCGAGGTGCTGGTGGACGTGACCGGCGTTCGGGAACTTTCGCTGCATGTTGACTTTGGCGAAGGGCTCGACCTGTCCGATCATGCCTGCTGGGCGCTGGCGCGCCTGATCCGCTGAGCGGGTTAGCCGAGTTGAGAATAGCGAATGAAGAAACCGGCCCCCAATGAGAAGCTGATGCGAGGGACCGAGTGGGTGCGCGGTGTAGCGGCCAACGTGTCCTTGGCCACTCGTAGCGCATTGCGAGCGGGGCGATCAGCGGGGTCGCTTGTTTGCTTATGCACGGCAATAGCGCTTCCTTGCTCGACGCCGAGCCATGTAGTGGCCGGCGCCTCGCCGGCCGCTGCCATGCGTGACGAGGCACACGATGCGCTGGCGGCCGTACGCGCCGCCGAGGCGCGTCGGGTTGAAGTTCTCGCCCGCGCCGCCAAAGCCGTGGTCTGCGTTTTCAGCGATCGCCAGCGTGGCGGCGGTGGCAGCGGGGTCGTCATCGACCCCGCGGGCTACGGTCTCACCAACTTCCACGTCGTCCAGCCCTTTATCGAATCCCGTCGCGGTTTCGGCGGCCTTTCTGATGGCCGGCTCTATCCACTAAGGGTGCTGGGCATCGACCCCGGCGGCGACGTCGCGATGTTCAAACTCGAAGGCAAAGATCATTTCGATTACGCCCCGCTCGGCGATTCCGACGCGCTTCGCGTCGGGCAGTGGGTTGCCGCCATGGGCAATCCGTTTATGCTCGCGGAAGACTTCTCACCCACCGTCACCCTCGGCGTCATCAGCGGCCTGCACCGCTATCAGAAAGGCCAGGGCAACCTTCTCGAATACGCCGACTGCATCCAGGTCTCCACCTCGATCAACCCGGGGAACTCCGGCGGCCCGCTGTTCGATCTGGACAGCCGCGTGATCGGCATCAACGGCCGCGCGTCGTTCGAGGAGCGCGGTCGCGTCAATGTCGGCCTCGGGTATGCCGTCAGCATCAATCAGATCAAGCGCGTTATGCCTAGCTTGTGGGCCGGGCGACTGGTCGAGCATGGCACGCTTGGCGCGACGGTCCGTGGCATCGGTGGCGAACTGCTCGTCAGCGCCATTCAGGCCTTCTCGGCGGCCGAGCGGGCCGGCGTGCAGCTCGGCGACGAACTGCTCGAACTTGCCGGCCGCCGCCTGCGAACGCCGAACGATTACAACAACCTCCTGGCTACCCTGCCCGCGAACTGGCCGGTGAGGTTGAAGCTCCGCCGCAACGGGCAGTTGCTCGATGCCACGGCGCGACTTGATCGTCTTCCACTGCGGATGCCGTTGCTCTATGTCGTGGACATTGAGCACAACCACGCAGAGCTCGCCAAGCTTCTTGATCGCCATGCCCAAACCGTCTACGCGAAGCCTGGGATGCCGCCTGCCAAGATCGTCTTCGCACGGCCTGTGGGCAATGATGGCGCTGCGGGTGATCGGCTGTTCGCTGTGGCCGTTTCGGAGAAAGCGTCCACAGCTCCCAGCCTCGCATTCGAGCCGCGCCCCGAGGGCGTCATTGGCCGCGCGGTCGTCGCGGAGTGGCGCAATATCCTGCAACCCCTGTTCGCACGGTCAAAGCCCGACCTAAATTGGGAGCTGCTTGCCGGTGACGAAGTTCGCGGTCGGATAGCTGGTGTAATCGAGCGCCGCTTCGAAGACGGTCGGCACATTCGCTGGAAACTCGACTGGCAGACTGCCGAATTGCTGCAAGTTGCACTGGGCGACGAGGACGAGACCGAGCGTGTGGTGTGGACGCCCCGCGCGCCGACGCCTTTCGGTGAAGTCTTCTGGCCGCGCGAGTGGACCCGGCGGACTCGCGCGGGCCAAGAGAGCGTGTTTGAGATCGAGTCGA
>JBHHZX010000261.1:0-5894 GCA_046758265.1 Phycisphaerae bacterium | reverse complement strand
ACCTGGCGCGTGCCGTGAGCGAAGTCGATCAGGTCCTTGTGCTTGGCCCGCAGGTCTTTCCACTCATCGTCCTCCTGGTCGCGGTGGATGAGGTAGTAAAGCGTCTGGCCGTCTTTCGATAACTCATAGCCGCTCAGGCCCTCCTCGAACCGCGTGACCGGCATCGGCTCCAGACCGTCCACGGCAACCCGCCAGACCTGCATCTTGCCGTTGTAAGGCGGCTTGTCCTCGCCGGCGCGCTCGCGGCTGGAAGTGAAATAGATCCACTCGCCGTCCGGGCTCCACTGCGGCCAGCTGTCGGAAGCGGGGTCAAACGTCAGCCGCCGGGCCTCGCCTCCGCCGGTCGGCACGGCCCACAAGTCGGCGTTGCGTTTGTCGGTGGACTCATCCCAGCGCAAGTCCACGTACACGACATGCGCGCCGTCCGGCGACATCGCACAGTCGGAGATGACCGCGACGGTCGCGTAGTCCTCCACCGTAATGTCATGATCGCGCACCGGCTCATCGGCGTAGACGGCGACGGGCAACAGCAAGACCAGTCGCGCCACAGCACCAGCGTTCGAGAAGCTTCGCACCATTGATCTCCTATCCCGAAATGGAAGCATTTAGGCCTGTCATTCTCAGCGAGGCGGGGGGCTGGGCGAGCGAGGAGCCCAATGGAGTCGCCTTGTTGCCCAGGAACGCCGAAGGGGGTCAGCTTTCGCCGGCGTTAATAGGCACCGGCTTACCTGATCGCAGCACGACGTCGCTGCGATGGTAGACAGCTTTGCCGCGCAGCTTGTTCGCCGGATTCTTGACCCCGAACGTGTGGGTTCGCCCCCCGCCGCCGCACCCGCCCGGCTCTTCTCGTATTTCCAGTCCGGCTTTTCAAGGAACACCACGTCCACACGCCAGATGATAACGGGCTTCCCCCTCTCGATCGTTCCAGTAGGGTCGATCATATACCGCCACACGATGTACCATCCCGGGTGATCACAGTGCGACTGGATGGCCCACGGTCGCTTGCTTCCCTTGCTCTCAAGCGATTCATTCGGTTTCGGCAAGGGGCCCGAACCGCGCCGATGCAGATCCGGAAACCGCTGCTGCGCAATGTCGACATGCCGACGTTTCTCGTAATTGCTATAGGTGTCGAGCGCCTTTGTGCCGAAGATGCCGACGAGGGCGCTGAACACGTTGGCCTGCTCGAAGCAGATCTCCACAAACGCTTCTAGCTCGCCTTCGATGTACTCGATGGCGCGACGAATTGCTGCTGCGTCAAGCGCGGGTGGAAGCGCCACGGACGGACTGAAATCAGACTTCTTCGCCATTAACCCCCTCGCCAGGATCGAACTCCGCCAGCTTCGGGACTGCCCTGGTCGCCAGCTCGAAGTAGTCAGGATCGATCTCGAGGCCGATGCTCTGCAACCCGAGTGCGGAAGCGGCGGCGATCGTTGAGCCCGACCCCATAAACGGGTCAAGGATGATCCCCTTGCGAAGAGGCAACGCGGCGCGGACGATCTGGCGCAGAAACTTCTGTGGCTTCAAAGAGGGGTGCGGCGCGACCTCGCGCTCGAAACCTCGCGCGGGCGAAGCGACTATGAGATCACGAAATGGCTCGTCCGGCGAAATCCGCCGGAGCCCACCGGTGCCCCACCCTCGAAGATTATCTTGAACCCGACCTTTGCAAGGTTTACGGAACAGTCCCCACGGTTCCCAACACGAGCGGGGTAAGACGGAAACTTCCTGAAATTCCTCGTGTGCGTTCTTTGGTCGGTCACCGCCGCGAAGGGTTCTGACGATGCGAATGATCTCACCTCGCTTTTCGAATCCCGCGACAATGAAGGGCTCGTAAACCAAGTGCGACACAAGCGGGTTGGTCGCGATGAACACGTGGGCGCCGGGGACCAGAACGACCATGAGACGCTCAGCTAGGCGCTGAAAAAAGTCATACAGACCTGACCGATCGGCGGCGCTCAGAACGGTAAACCGCGGAAGAGGCTTTCGCCTGCAACCATCGAAAGACGGGGGTATGCGCCAGACGCCTCCGCGCCCATCTCGCAGTTTTCGCAATTGTTCGGGCGTGTACTCAAGGAGCCCGTACGGCGGATCCGTCACAACCGCATGAATCGAATGCGGTTTCGCATTTGACAGCCACTCAAACGCATCCGTGCAGACCACTTCATAGGGGCCCAAACGGCGAGACGCAGCCGGCTTAAACAGCAAGAGCTCGGCTTCCGAACGTCCTCGCTTTGTCTTCCTTTTACGGGTCCGCCTCGACACGTGTGCCCCCATACGTAAACTCCCCTGTCTCGACCACTACTCAGATGATGGCAGCGCCCGATCGACGTGTCAATGCCATCTGCCAACGACCGCAGGTCGCTGGGCCCCTGGAGGCAATCCTCACGGAAGGACAGGCCATAACAGAATTCATTATCGCCTGCGCTTCGCCTTCACAAACGCCTCAATTTGCCTGACCGTCCAAGTGTTCAGCACGTCCTTTGTCCGCAATCCGGCCCGGCGGGCGGTCAGGACGCCGTAGTGCATCTGGTCGAACTGGTCGGCGGCGTGGGCGTCGCAAGCGATGCAGAGCACCGCGCCCAGCTCGCGGGCCAGCCGAGCGTGCTGGTCCTTTAGATCGAGACGGTAGTAGTTGGCGTTGAGCTCCAGTGCCGTGCCGGTTTTCGCGGCCTCTTTGCAGATCGCCTCCATGTCGAGCGACATGGCTTCGCGGACGTTAATCATCCTTCCGGTCGGGTGGCCGATCAGGTTGACATATGGGTTGCGGATCGCCGCCAGCGTGCGCTCCGTATTGGTCCTGAGGTCCTTGCCGAGACCGGAGTGGATCGACGCGGTGACGAAATCGAGCTCCGCCAGCAGCACGTCGTCGTAGTCTAACGAGCCATCGGCGAGAATATCGACCTCGGTCCCGGCCCAAATCTTGATCCCCTTGACCTTCGCATCGGCGTTGCGCACCGCCTTCACGTGGCGCCTCAGCCGCTGCGAATCGAGCCCGTTGGCGATTGTGCTGCTCTGCGAATGCTCCGCAATGCCAACGTACTTCCAGCCCAGCGCCTTGGCGGCCGCGGCCATCTCCTCGATCGTGTTCCTGCCGTCGCTGGCGGTCGTGTGCATATGCAGATCGCCGCGGATGTCGGCCAGCGTCAGCAGGTCCGGCGGGATTGCTTTCAACTCGAACTCGCCGCGGTCTTCTCGCAGCTCGGGCGGAAACCACGGCAAGTCCAAGGCTCTGTAGATGTCAGCCTCTCCCCGTGCGGCGACCACCCTTCCGGTTTTTGTATCCGTCAGCGCGTACTCGCTGAGACTCCAGCCGCGTTTGACCGCCCTTTCGCGCAGCCGCACGTTATGCTCTTTGCTGCCGGTAAAGTACTGCCAGGCGGCGCCGAACGATTCCTCCGGCACGACGCGCAGGTCCATCTGAATCTCCTGCCCCCCGCCCCACGCGACCAGCACCGACGTCTTCGTCTCACCGGCCGCCAGCACCTTCGTCACGCCCGGCAACTTCGTAAAGGCCTTGATCACGCGCTGACCGTCGCCGGCGACGCAAAGCAGGTCAAGGTCGCCCACGGTCTCGCGCCCCCGTCGCAACGAACCGGCGTGCTCCACGCTTGTGACGCCCTTCATACCGGCGACCGCCGCCCGAAATGCCTCGGCGATGGACCAGGCGTCGCCCAGCCGCGTGCGGCCGGCGCTACGCTGGAGGAAGTCGATGCCCTCGCGAATCTGCTCGACGCTCTTTTTCCCGAAACCCTTAAGGCCTTCGAGCCCGCCGGCTTCGATGGCATCTGTCAAGCTGTCGAGCGAATCGATCCCGCGCTCCCGCCAGAGGGCGGCGACTTTCTTCGGACCCATGCCAGGGATGTTGAGCAGCTTGAGAATCGATTCCGGCACCTCTTGGGCCAGCTCCTCACGGAGCGTCAGCCGGCCGGTGTCGAGCAGCTCCTGAATCTTGGCCGCCGACCCCTTTCCCACACCCGGCAGCGCGCCCAGTTCGCCACGGGCGGCAATGTCGGCGATGTCGGTCGCCAGATCTCCGACCGTGCGGGCCACACGACGATACGAGTTGATCCGAAACGCGTCTTCCCCCTTGATCTCGAGCATGTCAGCGACTTCTCTGAAGACGCGGGCAACGTCGGCGTTGGTCATGGCAGCGGCTCCAACTGTGCCTGGTCGTCGCATTTGGTTATAGATCGGTCGGCGGGGACGGACAAGCGCTTCCCTGAAGTAACAAGATGAGAAGGAGCCAAGGGGACAAGGAGCCCCCACAAGCCAGGACCGCGCGTCGGTCGCGGCTCCGCCGACCGTGTTGTGACGTGCGACGCGCGCTAGTATCCTGTCGAGCGTTTCGGTCGAAGAGCGAGCGCAATTCACAGCGAGAGCAATACAGCATGGCCGAACCGAAGCATGGAACGCGCCCGATACCCGTCGAAGAGACGCCCGGCAGGAAGGCGTACTGCCAGTGCGGATGGTCGGAGAATCTACCGTACTGCGACGGTTCACACAATCGTATGAACACCGGCTGCACGCCGATCGTGTGTGAGGTCGCCGAAGCGGGTCAGAAATGGCTCTGCCAGTGTCACCAAAGCGGCAACCTGCCCTGGTGCGACGGGACGCACGAGAAGCTGCGGGAAGGTTAGCACCGGTCCCCGGCTTCCCAACAACACGCGCCGCGGTGACCGCGCCAGGTCTTCGGTTCCCCGCCGCACGGAGCTGGTTGTCCGAAGCATGACCCACGATTCGCAGTCCTCGGACTCAACCGCCAACGCGCCGTCCCGCGGTGCCGCCGCCGTTCGTAACTGGCTCATCGTGCTGCTGGCGCTGGGGATCGGCTGGCGACTGCTGCGCTACTTGCTCTGCTTTCCATTCTGGTTGGACGAGGCCTACCTTAATACGAGCGTCCTGCGCCGGGACTACGCCGGCGTGCTGGAACCGCTCTATTACTTTCAGATCGCTCCGCTGCTCTATCTCTGGGTTCAACGCACGGTCTTTCTGCTCTTGGGCGGCGGCGAGTACGCCCTGCGGTTGTATTCGCTGCTGACAGGTATCGGAGCGCTGCTGCTGTTCTGGCGCCTGGTCCGACCGCATCTCGACCCGATCGCGACGAACGTCGCGGTGGGATTTTTCGCCTGCAGCTACTACCTCGTCCGGCACACCTGCGAGTCGAAGCCGTATGCCAGCGATCTCCTTGTCGCTACCTTGCTGATCTGGCTGGCAGTACGCTGGTGGCAAACACCCGCCTCAGCCCGGTGGCCCCTGCTCGCCACCCTCGCGTCTGTCCCCGCGGTGTGGTTGAGCTATCCCGGCGTGTTCGTGGCATGCGGCGTAAGCCTGGCGACGCTGGTGGCCAGCGTCCGAAGCAAGCGCGCGCGGGCCTGGGCTCTGTGGCTGGTCTACAATGTGCTCGTTGCAGCCAGCTTTCTTTGCTTTTTGCTCGTCTTCGTTGCCGTCCATTCGGCGCGCGCCGCGGACTCTTGGCTCGAAGACTGGTGGCGCGACGCCTTTCCGCCCCGCGCCAGCATCGGCGCGTTTCTCTGGTGGCTGGTCAAGATCCATACCGGCCGCATGTTCGCCTACCCGCACGGCGGTCCGCATTTCGCCAGCACGCTGACAACAGTGCTGTTTCTCGTCGGTGCCATCACACTGGTGGTTCGGCGGCGACACTGGTTTGTCTTGCTGTTCGTCGGCATGTCTCTAGCCACACTGCTCGCGGCCGCCCTGGAGCGCTATCCGTACGGCGGGAGCGTTCGTGTGTCGATCTACTTCGCGCCGCTGATTTGCCTGATGGCGGGCCTCGGAGCGGCTACGCTCATCGACCACGTTCTACCGCTGCGTGCGCGCGACGGCGCGCGCGGCGGCCACGGCGGCGGGTTTGTGGGGTTGGGGCTAGTTGGGAGTGT
>JBHHZX010000260.1:0-5927 GCA_046758265.1 Phycisphaerae bacterium | reverse complement strand
TTCCGCGTACGCCACGCCAGGGCGCGGCGCGTGTTGTACCGGCGGTCGAACTCGGGCAGCAGCATGGCCCCGGCCAGTACACCCACCCGGACGGCCCAACCGATCACGGTTGCGACGGCGGCCCCGGCGATACCCATCTCTGGGAAACCCAGCTTGCCGAAGATCAGCAGGTAGTTGCCGGTCACGTTGACCACCAGCGACGTGATTACCGCCAGCAGCACGGCCCGCGGCCGCCGCACGCCCATGAAGAACCCGTTCAGACCGATGCTCAACGCAGCAAGCGGCACGGACCAGACGGCGATCCGCGTGTACTCGACCTCGAGTGCTGCCATCGCCGGCTCGTGCTCCGCCAAGGCGGTGATCCACCCGTACCAAATCGGGGTGGTCTCGGCGATGGGCCAGGTAAGTAAGGCGTAGATCGCGGCAATGTACAACGTCTGCCAGCCGTAGCCGCCGCACTCCCGCGGTTCGCCGCGACCGTCCGCCTGTGAAACGAAGGTCTGGACGCCGTTGGCGACCCCCATGCCGGGACAGGCAATCGCGAACACGATCAGCGTCGCCGGTGCGATCGCGGCCTGTGCGGCGGTGCCGAGTTGGGAGACCATCACAAAGTCGATGAACCCCATCAGCATCCGGGAGACCATCATGCCGATGAACGGCAGGGCCAGCCGGAGCAGTTGTAGGGTGGGGTTTCCCGGCTCCCAGGCGGTTTCACGGGTTTGTTTAGCCAAGCTGGTCACAACTCTGACACCCTCGCGCCGAACGAGGACGGCACGAAAAAAGGACCCCGACGATCTCGCGTCCGCCGGGGCCTTCGCTTTTGCAATATGAAAGCAGCGACTCAGGGCGGGGCGCGCAACTCATCCCCGATCGGAATAATCACGAGGTTAAACGCGAACCACTTCATGAGGAAACCTCGAATTCCAGGCCCGGCCGACCGAACCCGACCGCTCTGGTCACGGTACGGTACAGTGTACATTACCGCGCACGCCGAAATCTTCAAGTGCGCAGTTCGAACAATCGGGGTCAAGTATAATGGCAACCGGCCCGGGGTACGGTAGTGTAATCTAGATGATGATGCCCAGCGTTCGCACAAGAAAATGCGGCTCGCGATCGTCGTGGACGCTCGGTCTCCTGTTGCTGGCTGCCGGCGGAGCGGCTGCCGCTCGCGCGCAACCGGTTCAGGGCGACGTGCGCAGCGTGGGCTTCCAAGCCGCGGTGCCGTCGCGGTTTATCGTCCGACACGGGCAGTGGTTCCCGATCCTGGTCGAGCTTACCGGGCAGGGCACCCAGGCCTCCGACGTCGAATTGCGCTGCGAGCGGGTGGATCTCGACGGCGACCGCGTCGTCTACGTCGAGCCGCACGTCGTCATCACGCCCGAGGCCGGCCTCAAGCGCGTCTGGTGTTACGCCGTCACGCTCAAGGAAGACGCTGGCCGGCCGATGACGCTTGACATCATCGGCGATGACGGAGCGTTGCTCACCCAGTTGTCCGTGCCGACTTTTGAACCGATCAGCAACGACACGCTGCTGATACTCGACGTCAGTGACAAACGTGTCACGGGCGTGCAAGGGCTCGATAGCGGCCCAATAGCGTACACCAGCCCGAACTGGGGGAACCGCCCGTACTACCGCTCCATCTGCGTCGCCTCCTTGCCGGCGCGCGACTTGCCCGATCGTTGGTGGGGGTTGGAGGCGGTCGATGTCATCGTCTGGGACGAGCCCGATCCGGGCCGCCTCAGCATTCCTCAGCTTTCGGCTCTGCTGGCGTGGGTGCGCAGCGGCGGCCAGTTGCTGGTCGGCATCGGACCGGCGTGGACAAAGATCCAGAAGAGCATCCTGGCGGAGATCATGCCGCTGAGGGGCACGCAGCCGGCGCTCGAGGTGCGCAGACTCCCTGGCTTTGCGGCGCGCTTTACGCGCGCCGCGGACGAAGGGTTTGAAGCGCCCGTTTCAGTCGCGATCGGCGAGCCAACTCCCGGCGCTCTGGTCACCTTCCAGGACCGCTTGCCCGGGTACGGGAGACGCCGCATCAACCTCAACCTCATCGCCATGAAGTGCGTCGGCTCGGGGCGCGTGATCGCGACGGCGGCGCGGCTGCGCGACCTGACAGCCCCTGATCTGGCTGTGTCGCGCGACTTTTATCGCGAACTGTTGGATCTGAACCGCAACGAACCGGAATTCAAGACGAATGAAGGCCAGGAGGTCTACTTTACCCCGCGAGAGCTGTACGAGCCGCTGATCGCGCAGATCGAGTTCCAACGGAGCGCCAGCGCGCGCGTGCTGGCGGCGTTCGCGTTCGTGGCGGCGTACATCCTGGTCTCCACATTCGGTGCGTGGTCCTGGCTGAAGCGACACGCGCTCACTCACGTGAGCTGGACGGCCTTCGCGGTCTTCGCCGTCGTCGCCAGTCTGCTCAGCCTGGGCGCGGTGGGGCTTTCGCGGGGTGTCACGGGTACGGTGCACAGCTTCAGTTTCGTGGACCTCGAGGCCGGCTCGAACGAGGCCCGCGTCACGACGTATTTCGGCTACAAGAGCAATCGCCGCCAACGCGTCGATCTCTCGCTCCCGGGCGAAGACAGTTATCTCCGTCCTCTGGCGACCGGACGCGAATCCAGCGACTACGCCACACCCGAGCGCTACGCCGCCCTCACCGGTCGGGCCACACTGGCCGGTACACCGATGCGGGCAACGCTCAAGCAGTTCGAGGGCTTCTGGCACGGCAGCCTCGAGGGCAGCATCCGGGGAGGGCTGACCGCCGAGCGCGGTACCGGCCAGATCACGCCGCAAAGCTGGCTGCAAAACGATCTCGACGTGGAGTTCGTCGGCGGCTATCTGCTCTACATCGACCCGCGTTTGCGCGAGCGCGGCGAGGTGCCGTACCGCATCGCCGGCGTGACCCGGAGCTTTCAGAACAAGTACTACGGCAGCGAGACGGTTCCGCCCGCAGTCAACGTTCTAGCGGTCGCGATTCGGGGGATGAAGCCCGGAGAGAAAGTCAGCCAGTTGGGGGCCGAAGAGTATGCCCAATACGACCCGAAGTACGAGCGCTGGCGCCTCCAGGGCGGCAAGCCGGATAAGGATCAGCCGATGCTCCCGACGCTCCGGCACCGGCAGTTGGACGAATGGATTGCCAGTCTGGGCGTACGGGTGCTGGGTCGTGTCGTCGAGGCGAGCGACGCGGCGGCGCTGCTTGCGTCAACGCGCAATCTACATTTGCACAACCGCGATGTCGACGATTTCGCCAAGGTCGGAACGCCGATTAGCACAGCCGGGCTGGTCGATCAGGACGTGACTCACTGGCTGGCGCGTGACCAGGCCGTCTTGCTGCTGCTTGCCAATGAGCCCGGCCCGGCGAAGCTGCATCTGAACGGAAAGCCGAAAGAAAGCAGAGAGGGCCGCAGCATTTGGCGCGTGCGCATCCCGATCCGATATACGGGACAGCCGCCGAGGGGGAGGATGCCGTGATCGTTCAGACCATCAATCTGACCAAGCGTTACGGCAAACTGGTGGCGCTCAACAATCTGCACCTCAACATCGCGGAGGGCGAGTGCTTTGGCTACATCGGCCCCAACGGGGCGGGCAAGACCACCACCATCCGCATCCTGGCGACGCTGCTCCAGCCGACCTGGGGCGAGGCCCGCGTCTGCGGCCACGTAGTGGGCTACGAGAGCCGTAAGATACGCCCGCTGATCGGCTACGTGCCGGACTTCTTCGGGGCGTACGAAGACATGGTCGTGCAGGAATACCTGGAGTTCTTCGCCAGCGCGTACAACATTACCGGCAAGAAGCGTACGCAGATCGTCGGCGACGTGCTCGAGCTGACCGACCTGAGCTTCAAGTGCGACGCGCTGGTCGATTCGCTCTCGCGCGGCATGAAGCAGCGGCTGAGCATCGCCCGCGTGCTGCTGCACGACCCGCGGATACTTTTCCTTGACGAGCCGGCCAGCGGGCTCGATCCGCGGGCCCGGATCGAGATCCGTGCGCTGCTCAAAGAACTTCATCGCATGGGCAAGACCATTCTGATCAGCTCGCACATTCTGCCCGAGCTGGCCGACCTCTGCACCAGCATCGGCATCCTCGAACGCGGCGAGCTGATCTATCAGGGTTCGGTGGCCGAGGCCCTCCGGCGCGCCCGTGTCGGCACGATCGTGCACGTGATCACGCCGGACGATCAGGAGCGAGCGCGACAGGTTCTGTCGCAGTTGCAGGGCGTCGAATCGGCCCAGCTTCGCGACGGCATGGTGGTGCTGAGTCTCGATCGCGACACGACCGACTTCTCTTTCATCGCGCGGGCCATGATAAGGAATGACCTGCGCATCAGCGAGATCAAGCAGGAAGAGGTCAACCTGGAGACCGCCTTCATGCGGCTGACGAAGGGAATCGTGCAGTGAGTTCTCAGTTTTCGGTTTTCAGTTTTCAGGGTTCGTGTCTGCGCGGGCCACGGCAGTCCGCTGGGAGTTGAGACATGGCTGGGGTTACGAGAGTCGAAGATCTGGAAGTCTACCGGCGCCGGTGCCAATTGCATCTCGACGTCTGCAGACTTTCGCAATCCTGGCCACGGGATGAGCGATTCGAACTGACGTCGCAGGTGAGACGGTCCTCCAACAGCGCCCCGGCGAACCTCGCCGAGAAGCACAGCGATCGTCACATGCGCAATCGCATCGAGGGCGTCAATCGGGCGCGCGGCGAGGCTTTGGAAACAATTCATCACCTTTATGTCGCAAGACTCAAAGGGTACGTCAGCGAAGAGGAATACGAGGCTATCAGGCAACGCTACCACGACTGTGTACGCATGCTCAACGGGCTCGAGCGAGCATTCGAGCGACACCTCCCGACCGCCGACCGGCGGTGGGGAGATAGAGCCGGCGCTCCGCCCCACCTTGAGACGCGGAGGGCGGTTCACAGGGGCTGTCGGGTAGACACCGACTCGCCAGTGCCTGAAAACTGAAAACTGAAAACTCATCATGGGCATACTACGCGACATCGGACTCTGGCTCTGGCGGCTGCTGCCGGCGAACCCGATTATGGTGCGCGTCGTCAGTGCCGGTGGGAAGCGCACCCGGCATCTCTGGGCCCGCGTCGTCTACCTAGTCGCGCTTTTTATCGTCATGCTCGTGGTCGGCAGCCAAGTGCTGAAGCTGGGCGGACCAGCTAAGTCGCTGGCTGATCTCGCCAAGCAGTCCACCCAGACGTTCATGTACGTGAGCCTGGTCCAGTTGTTCCTGATGAGCTTCATCGCGCCGGTCTTCACCGCCGGCGCGATCACGCAGGAGAAGGATGCCAACACCTTCCATATCCTTCTGACCACGCCGCTCACCAACGGGCAGATCGTCCTCGGCTCGCTGTTCAGCCGCATCTATTTCATCTGGGTGCTGCTCCTAGCGGGGCTGCCGATCTTCTGCATCACGATGCTGTACGGCGGCGTCACCACGACCGAAGTGTTCCAAAGCGTGGCACTGGCGGCCTGTACGGGCTTGGTCACCGGCGCGCTGGCAATCATGATCAGCGTGGTCAAGCTCGGACCCGATGCCGAGCTCAAGCTGCAGGCGCTGAAACCGGCCGCCGCATCCGGCGGACTCTTCGAAGGTCTGCTCGACGTGGTCAAGGGCGCCTTCCGCTTTACCACCACACTTCTGTCGAGGTCCCACCGCCGCAGTCTCGACGTGCGCATCGCCAACGTGACGGCGGGCATCCGCGGCACCGACGTGTGGGGCAAGGCGGCCGCGGACAAGGACATCGTGTGCCTCATCGAAGGCGAGGTGACCGTCACGCGCGGTGACGATCCGGTCATTACCATGTCCGATCCGCTGACGTTCTACGTGGCGCCGAGGGGACGGCCGCCGCTGCCGGTGGGTCCGGTGGATCCCGAGCAGCTGCAGCGCTGGGCGCAGGAGACGGATATCGAGGAGAACGGGCCGGCGCTC
>JBHHZX010000259.1:0-5939 GCA_046758265.1 Phycisphaerae bacterium | reverse complement strand
AGCGGTGGCGGCGGCTACGACCGCGGCACCGGTGGCCACGACCAGGGCGGCGGATACGATCGACCGGCTCCCGCGCCGGGACCCCCCGAGCCCAGCCAGGACGCCGGCCCGCCCGAGCCCCGGGGGCCCGACGCGCCGCCCCCTTCGGGCAACGACATACCGTTCTAGACCGGCACTCAATGTTGAGGTGAATGATGGCGAGGAAACTCCAAAGGTCTGCTGGCCGCGATCGCCGCAGGAGCAAAAGGAGGTCGCGACGCTTCGCGGATACGCTGCGCTTTCGCGGTGCCCGTTTGAAGCTCGAAGAGATTGACTACAAGGATGTCGCGACGTTGCACCGGCTGACCAGTGCCCAGGGCAAGCTCTTTTCCCGCAAGCGTTCGGGCCTGAGCGCCCCGGTCCAGCGCCGGGTCGCGCTGGCCGTCAAGCGCGCCCGCTTCATGGCCCTGCTGCCCTATGTTAGCTGAATTGGCCCGCTGACGTGGCACCCACGAACTTACGGAGAGAATCCATGCGACTGCTATTGTTGAAGGACGTCCGCAAACTCGGGCACATCGGTGACGTCGTCGAAGTCAACACGGGCTACGCGCGGAACTATCTGATCCCCCAACTTTTGGCCGCCGAGCCGACGGAAGAGAACATCAAAGCAGTCGAGCAAGAAAGGAAGCGGGCCGCCGCCGAACGGGCCCAACGCCTCAAGGAGTTCGAGACCCTGGCCGAGCAAATGACCGGCGCCACCGCGACGATCGAGGCAGCCGCCAACCCGGAGGGCACGCTTTACGGCTCGGTCGGCCCGAAGGAGATCGCCGCCACGCTGCAGGCCATGGGCTATCCGGTTCGTCCGGAGCACGTTGTCCTTGATCGACCGATTCGCACGCTGGATAATCGCCTCGTCACTTTGGAGTTCACGGATGAAATCACGACCCAGATCAAACTCTGGGTCGTCCGGGCAGGGACAACTGAAGATGAAGAATTCAGGGCAGGACCCGAAGCGGACGAAGAAAGCAGGTTCGAACCCGACCCAGACGACGACCCCCGTTAACCGCGGCAGCGCCTACGATCGCGAAATGCCGCAGGCCCTCGACGCCGAGCGCGCCCTGCTCGGCTCGATGCTGCTTGAAGACACCGCGATCAGCCAAGCGATCACGGCCCTGAAGGACACCGGCCCGAACCTTTTCTGGCTGGAGAAGCACCAGAGACTGTACGAGCTGATCGTCGCGCTCTGGGACGTCCACAAACCGATGGACGGGGTGGTCATCAAAGACGAACTCATGCGTCGCGGCGCGTTTGAGGAGCTGGGCGGCTACGACTTCCTCGGCAGTCTCGTCAGCAGCGTCCCCTCGGCACTCCGCGTCAACGAGTACGCCCAGATCGTGCGCGAAAAGGCGATCCTCCGCCAACTGATCGGCGCCACGCACCGCGCCATGGATGCCGCCTTCGACGACAGCCTCCCCACACCTGAAATCCTCGACCTCGCCGAGCGCGAGGTTTTCGACGTCACCGAGAAGCGCGTCACCGGCGGCCCCCAGCCGCTCCCCGAACTGGTCGCCGAGGCGTTCGAGAAGATCCAGGACCTCGATGGCAAGCCCCTGACGGGCGAACCGACCGGATTCCTGGAACTCGACCATCTCACCTGTGGGTTGCAGCCCGGGGAGCTGATCATCATCGCCGGGCGACCCTCGATGGGCAAAACCGCCCTCGGCCTGAACCTGGCGGAGCACATCGCGATTGACGAATACCCGCCGCGGCCCGTGCTGTTTTTCTCGCTCGAAATGAGCCGCCAGCAGGTCGCCCAGCGCATCCTGTGCAGCCGGGCGCGGGTTGACTCCCAGCGGCTGCGACACGGCCGGCTCAACGAGCAGGAGCTCCGCCAGTTGCAGGCCGCCGCCGACGAGTGCCAGGGGAGACCCTTGTTGGTCGATGACACCTCGGGACTGTCGATTCTCGAGTTGCGCGCCCGCGCGCGGATGGAACATCGGCGGCACAAGCTCCGTGCCATCTTCGTCGACTACCTGCAACTTGCGCGGGCCCCGAGGGCCGAGAGCCGGCAACAGGAGGTCGCGGAGATTTCGCGGGGGCTCAAGGCGCTGGCCAAGGAGCTCAACGCTCCGGTAGTCGCGATGGCGCAGCTCAACCGCAAGCCGGAAGACCGCAAGAGCAGCATTCCGCGCATGAGCGACCTGCGCGAGTCCGGCGCCATCGAGCAGGACGCCGACCTGGTCGCGCTGCTGCATCGCGAGTCGCAGAGTAGGCTCGGCGAAGAGAAAGACGTCGAGGACAATCCCAAAGCCGAACTGATCATCGCCAAGCAGCGGAACGGCCCGGTCGGCACGGTCGAGCTGCATTTCAACCGACAGTGGACGCGCTTCGACAACCCGCAATACGGTGACCGCTTCGAGGACACCTACGAAGCCCACCACGCCGGCGCCCTCGACTTCCCGTAGTCAAGCGCGCACGGGCGCCCAAAACGTGTTCTCAAACCAGGCGGGCAACCGGCTCGGGTCGGCGCGAGCGGCCCCATAATCGCAGCCTGTTGGCGGTCCCCGCGGCCTGCTTTGACATCCCGTCGACAAGGCCCATACAATGTGCAGCTAGGTTGGGTTTGCCTCTACCTGTCGCAGTTGGTATGCCTTGGAACGCTGCAAGAAAGCCATCCATTTGCGCACTGGAGACCGGGGAACCGACGGTGCGATTTCGACTTGGCTCGCGCGCCACGGCGTCGAGGTGGTCAATTGCACCGATCCTTTCGAAGCATGCGCGGTCGCGCTGACGCAGCGCAACCTGGCGCCCGACCTGGCCTTGATCGGCGCCGACTGGCTGGCACCCGATGAACGGTCCATCATCGGCTACCTGCGTGAAATCTGGCCGGGCCTGACCACCGTGGTCTACGGCAGCCCGCCAGCCACCAGCGGCTTCGAAGCGCCCCCCCCGACGCTTGTGTGCCGCTCGGCCGGCGCGGTACGCCGCATGTTGGCGAATCCACCGGACACGCTGTTGAAGCAGTCCCTTGAGGCGCTGCGATCCCACGCGCCGGGCGCGGAAGGTTCGCGCCTGCACCCTGAGGCCCCGTCCCCTGATGCTCAGCGCGTGGGTCCGCGGGAGGCGACCCCTCCACCCCCGACGATTCAGACCCACGACGCGGAGATGCTCGCCGCCGAACTCGCCCCGCGCGTCGGACACCAGGAGCCCGGCGGAAGCGGTGGAAAAGACGCCCCCGCATCCCACGACATCCTGACGCGCGAAGAGTTGGCGGCATTGTTGGAAGATGACGAAGATTAACAGCTCACAGCCCCGTCGGAGCGGATCGAAGCGACTCATGGGTGGCAAAGTGCGATTACTCCTGATCGGCGCGAATGCGCTCCGTGACACGCTCGTCCACGCCCTGCCGAACTGCGATGTGCTGGTCGCTGAACATGCTCTCGACGGCGTCTGGCAGAGCGGCCGGCAAGACTTCGATGGCGCCTTCGTCTCACTCGCGATCGGGGCCAAAGCGCTGCGGGCGGTCAGCAGCCTGCGTCGGATCACCCCTGAGATGCGGATTGTCGTGGGCTGCGAACCCACGGATGAACCCATCGCACGCCGGGCACTCGCCGAAGGCGCCGACGAATACGTTCTGCAACCGATCCGCCAAGAAGACATTCAGCAGGCGTTTCGCGTGGCCAGCGCGCACCCTCTCTCGACGACGCGAGTCGCGGCCGAACCGTCGTTGCAGGAGATCACCAGGCTGAGCGAAGTGCTGCGCAAGCTCGCGGACGGGCCCTTGGCCACGCTGGACCGGCTGGCGACGCTGATGCAGCAAACCTTTCACGCGGTCGGCGTCGCGATCCAGCTCGACGACCTAGCCTGCGCCGCAGGCGATGCGAGCGAACTTGTCCTGGAAGAAGTCATTCGCCGCCAGGGCAAGCCCGTCGGCCGCGTCGCGCTGGCCCGGCGCACCCAGGGTACCTACGCCGCCACCGCCGCCGCCCGCCTGGCCGAATACGCGCGACTGATCGAAGCGGCGGCGGTCCAGGCGCGCGAGCGTCAGCGCTGGCGGGAACTGGCGTGGACCGACGATCTCAGCGGCCTGCATAATCGCCGCTACTTCGAACAATCGCTTGAGAAGCTGATACAACGAGCGGCCGAGCAGCGTCTGCGCCTGACCGTCCTGCTCTTCGATATCGACGATTTCAAGAGCTACAACGACCGCTTCGGGCATGACACCGGCGACAAGCTGATCCGCGAGGTCGCCGTGCTGCTCAATCGCTGCACACGCGAGCGCGACGTGGTGGTCCGCTACGGCGGCGACGAATTTGCCGTCGTCTTCTGGGACGCCGAGAAGCAGCGCGTGCCGGGTTCGGAACACCCTCGCGAGCCCATGCAACTGGCCACACGTTTCTGTAAGGCGATCGCCGAACACGGCTTTGAGTGCCTCGGCAGCGATGCGCCCGGGCCGATTACCATTAGCGGCGGCCTGGCCTGTTTCCCATGGAACGGAAACACGCCCCAGCGGCTGATGGCCGCCGCCGACGAGGCGCTGCTGACGGCGAAACGCATCGGCAAGAATCGCATTCACCTGGCCGGCAAGGCAGACGACGAGTCGGCTCCTCCAAGTTGATCACGCCCGCACCAGTATCCCCCAGGCATTGGCGTGCCAGTTGAACGACAACGGCGCCGCCGCGTTTCGGCCGCCGGCTTGCAGCCCATGTGACCCAACGCGAACGACGCGCTTTCCCCCCGTTCGCTCGCTTGATAGCGTTTCCGCCGGCCGGAATGGCGGCACGTTTCGTCATACAAATATCCCATCTATAATCCGGCTGACTGCCGGGAGCAGGTACAGGATCCAGGGAGACTTTTGTCGGAGCGCACCATGAAGATCCTTGTCGCAGACAAGATGGAACCGTGGGGCCTTGACCAGCTCAAAGGGCTGGCCGATGAGCTGTCGTACGAGCCGGACCTCAAAGACGACGCGCTCAAACAACGCCTCGCCGAATTCGAGCCCGACGTGATGACCGTCCGTTCGACCAAGGTCTCCAAGGAAGTCCAGGCAGCGGCGAAAAACCTGAAGTTGATCATCCGCGCCGGCTCCGGGTTTGACACGATCGACGCCAAAGCCGCCGCCGAGCGCAATATCCGGGTCTGCAATTGTCCGGGAATGAATTCGGTCGCCGTGGCGGAGTTGGCCATCGGGCTGATGCTCGCGCTGGACCGCCGTATCGCGGACAACGTGGCCGACCTGCGGGCGCACAAGTGGAAAAAGAAATTCTACGCCAAGGCCGGCAAAGGCTTGAAGGGTCGTACGCTGGGCATCATCGGAGCCGGCCGGATCGGAGCCGAAGTCGCGAAACGCGCGCTCGCGTTCGACATGCACGTGCTCTACTACCATATTGGCCGCCAGCTCGAGCTGGTGGACCAGCCCCACGCCGAGCGGGCCGAAATCGACGATCTCCTGCGCCGCTCGGACATCGTCACGGTTCACGTGCCCGGCGGCGGCGGGACCAAGCACCTGATCGACGAGAGACGCCTCGCGCTGATGAAACCCGACGCCCTGCTCATCAACACCAGCCGCGCCGGCGTGATCGACGAAGAGGCTCTCATCAAGGCGCTTAAGGAAGGCAAGCTGCGGGGCGCCGGGCTCGACGTGTATGCGAACGAACCGGCGGCCGAGGCCCAGACGATCGACTCAGTCATCGTCGACCTGCCCAACTGCTACGGCACGCACCATATCGGCGCCTCGACCGAGCAGGCCCAGCTAGCCGTCGCCGAGGAGGTCGTCCGTATCGTCGCGCACTTCAAGAGCACCGGCGAAGCGCTGAATTGCGTCAACGCGGCCCAGCCGATCGCCAACCCGGTCCTCATCGTCCAGACGACCAACAAGCCCGGCGGTCTGGCCCACGTTTTCCAGGTCCTCGGTGAGGAAGGCATCACTGTCCGGGAGATGGACCAGGTCATCCACGACA
>JBHHZX010000258.1:0-5979 GCA_046758265.1 Phycisphaerae bacterium | reverse complement strand
TACCCCGGTGTCTGGCCGGTGAAGGCGGGGGACGTCGCGCCGCGATCACGTGCGCCGGATCAGCCGTTCGAGCGTTTACTGCGCTGCGACGTAGCGGGGCCGCTGTGCGAAAGCAGCGACTTTCTCGCGCGCGACCGCGACCTGCCGCCGCTGAAGCGTGGCGACCTACTCGCGGTGTTCACGGCGGGGGCGTACGCGATGGTCATGGCCAGCCAATACAATTCGCGGCCCCGGGCCGCCGAGATTCTGGTGGATGATCGCGAGGCGCGGCTCATCCGGCGCCGCGAAACATACCGCGATCTGGTGCTTGCCGAGGACGTTGACGCATCCTGAACTCCCGGCTACTCGCGTGTCCTTGCTGGCGATCGAACCAGCGGCGACGTTTTCCTCGCGAAGCTCCCGCTCTTCGAGCAGCTTCAGAAGTACTCGCTGCGGTGAGCAGTCGCCCAGTGCACGGGCCCCTGGCGGCCGAGCTCTGCCTCCGCCGTCCCGAGCAGATGTTCACGGCGACGATGATGGCAGGGATGCTCGTCGCCCGCGGCGAGGCGCTCGCTAGCTGGTGGCGGACTTCCGCTCGGCGGCTGTCAGCTTGTTAATGGTTTCCAGCATCGCCCGGCCGGCCGGCGTGAGATCGCGGTCACGGCGCCCCATCACCTTCGCGGCCGTGTCGACGAATTTGTCAAAGTGATATTCGACCAGTCCGGCCGACCCGCCCCAGCAGAAGGACGGCATGTACTTCGGCGGAAAGTCACCTCCGTACAGGTTGCAACCGACGCCGATGACCGTGCCGGTATTGATCATGGTATTGATTCCCGTTTTCGAATGATCGCCCATTATCACGCCGACGAACAGGCTGCCCGAGTCGACCTTCGAGCCATTGATCATCACCTTGACCGTGCCGTAGTTGTTCTTCAGGTCTGAGTTGTTGGTGTCGGCGCCCAGGTTGATCCACTCGCCCAGAAAGGAATGCCCCAAAAACCCGTCGTGCTGCTTGCTCGTGTAGGCCTGGAAAATTGACTCCTCGACCTCGCCGCCGATTTTGCAGTATTCCCCCATGCTGGTGCCTTCGTAGATCTTGGCCTGCATCTTGATGCTCGACTTGGGGCCGACCGCCACGGGACCTTCCAACACCGCGCCGGCCATGACCTTGGCCCCCGGGGCGATAAAAATCGGCCCTTGGTGGGCCAGCAGGATGGCACCGGGGTGAACCTCGGCGGCCTGGGCGACATGAATGTTCGCCTCGCCATCCAGGATAGCGGAGGCGTGCACCTGTCCGAGAATCCTGCCCCCCAGCTTCAAGCGCGTGAAGTCGGCGGCAATCTGCCCGGCATTGTGGTGGACCAGATCCCACGGATATCGCACCAGCGGCAAATCCACGTCCTGTCGCTTCAGGTCGGCCGCCCAGCCCTCCGGCAAAGGCCCGGCCGAAAGCAGTTTCGCGATCTCCGCGCAGCGACCCCCGCTGACACGCGCAGCCGCGATTCCCTCGTCCGACGCGTAAGCGCAGTCCTCGCCCTCCAACGGGATGACCTCAGCCAGGTCCGCCGGGGCGATCAACCGTCCGTTGATCAGCAGAGCCGAGTCGCCGGATAGCTTGTTCACGGCTACCTCTTTGAGTTCCTCACCCACGAGCGGGGCGAGGTAGTCGCGGGCATGCACCACGACCGCCGCAGAGGGATAAGCCCCCGCGATCTTTTCCCAAAGCGTCACGATCCCGCAACGCAACCGGCAAGCCGGACGCGTGTAGGTCAACGGCAAGAGATTTGCAAATCCTTGATCCTCAAAAATCACCACTGGGCTGGACATTATGAAGCTCCTCTCCAAACAAGCTTCGCTCCGCTGTGCCTCGGCGGCATCAGAGTAGCCGCTGAATCCGGCAACCCAGGATGGCGTCGCGGGGCGCCGGTCTGGTGCAAACGCGCGTCCCGCGGCGCAGTGCGTAGCGACAGGCTAGGAGCGTGACAACGAAGTTGCAACGGGGACCTCTTGATTGTTGCCTGAAATCTGCTTGAATGACTGCTGGTTGGCCGCGCGGACGCCGTCGCGCCGGGCTCGTGTGCAAGTTGGGTCAGGGGGCCTTGTTTCAAAACGCTAAGGACGAAGCCGTGGAAATCATCATCACAGAAACGTTCGACGAGATGAGCAAACTTGCCGCCCAGATGGTGCTACGCCAAGTGCTGAAGAAGCCCACCAGCGTGCTCGGTTTGGCGACCGGCTCGACGCCGATCGGCACGTACAAGGAACTCGTGCGGCTGCACAAGGAGGAAGGGCTGGATTTCTCCAAGGTCATCACGTTTAACCTGGACGAATACCTCGACCTTCCGCCCTCGCATGAGCAGAGCTACCGGTACTTCATGGATCAGCACCTGTTCAACCACATCAACCTGGACCTGAAGAACATCCACGTTCCCTACGGCCACGCCGAGGACGTCGAAGAGTTCTGTGCCTGGTATGAGGAGGAAATCAAACGGTGTGGGGGGATCGATCTCCAGATTCTGGGCATCGGCGGCGACGGGCACATCGCCTTCAACGAGCCCGGTTCGTCGCTGGGGTCGCGGACTCGGCTGAAGACGCTCACAAAACAAACCATCGAGGATAACGCACGCTTCTTTGACAAGCCGGAGAGTGTTCCCCGCTTCGCCATCACGATGGGCGTAGGTACCGTGCTGGAGGCCAAGGAAATCATCATGCTGGCCAACGGGGCCAAGAAGGCGGCCATCGTCGCGGAGGCGCTCGAAGGTCCCATCACCGCTCAGGTGAGTGCCAGCGCGCTGCAACTGCATCGGCACGTTACCGTCGTTCTTGATGCCGAGGCGGGCTCGAAGTTGAAACGGGCCGACTACTATCGCTGGGTCCACGAGGAAAAGAAGCGACTTATCCCGAGGATGATCGGGAAGGTTACATGATCTGCCCAGCGCATCGGGCGTTGTGATGCGACGCTGGCGGCGTCGGCTGCACTATGGCTATTCTCCGAGGGCTGGGATCAGCGTCGATCGTGAGAAAGGCGGTCGGTCACAGCTTGCCCATCGAGCCGACCTTGTGATGGTTGCGGACGTAACCGGTCCGCCGGACGGCGGACCGCAAAGCATGTTGTCCACCGCCGCCGCCATTTGGGCGAGATACTCCTGGCCCTTGGGATGGTGGACCATGCCAGCCAGGAGGTAGACGCGCTCGTCGTGCTGCACGCGGGCGGTGTCCAGGTGCCAGTCTTCCCACAGGCCGCTTTTTCGGATGATCGTCACGTTGCGTCCGCTGAGGCCGCGGACGAAGCGGTCATTGTGAAACTCCAGTTGCGGCGCGGCGAAGATTTCCTTCATCTTCGCACATGCTGCCGCACTGACCAGCCGCCCCTGCTCGAGCATCAGGTAATACCGCAGGCATTGCCGCACCGTGGCGCCGTGGGAATGATCGTGCACGGGGTCGCCCAGGCGCGGCTCGGCGATGCCGTAATGCTTACCGCACCAGAAGCCGCCCCCGTGATCCGGGTCGTAGAAGCGGTAGCGCGCCGACTGGAGGATTTCCTGGATCTTGACGAGGCCGACGAGCTGGCTGTACTTGGCGGCGAGCTCGTTGTCCGAGCGCTTGATCATGAGTTGCAGCTCGCGCTCGACCTGCCGGTCGAGGTCTGTCGCCGCTTCGGGGTGCGCCTCGAAGTACGCCAGCAGAATGCAAATCTTCGGCACGCTGGCACCGTAGAACATGGCGTCTGGCTCGATCATCGCCAGGCGCAGGTCGGTCAGGTCGAGCACGCCGAAGGCGCGTTCGGCCGCGGGGATGCCGAGTTCTTCGCCGATGTGTTGGTCAATCGCTTCCAGTTCTGCTTGCAGTTCAGGATCGACCGGCGTGTCATACGTCAAACGATACGATTGCAATCGCATGGCATGGGCGTAGTCAGTGAAATAGGACGGCGGAGCGCCGGTGGACATGAGCGGCGTGTCGGCCAACGCGGCGAGCAGTGCCTCCTCGCTGACCGCCGTCGCTTCCGGAGATGACGCCAGGACGGACTCCATGATTCGTTCGGCGCCCGGGCGCAGGCGTAGGATCTTGATGCCCAGGCAGCGACGATCGTCGTTGATGTAGCCGACGAGCGATTGCTCGCGCACGGCGGGTCGCGCCGAGTGCAGGAAGTTCACGGTGCCTTCGTCGCCGATCGCGATCATCCCGGTGTGACCGCACCACTGCGAGTCCGCGTCACCGCGAATGATGTTGACAAAGTCGCCGTCGCGCAGCTCGGCAAGGATGTCCGGCAGGCGCTCTTTCGGGATGTAGTGGTCGGAAATCGGTTCAGCGGGGATGTCCTGGCCGATTCCGAACCTGGCGAAGAATCTCGCCCGCCGGCAAACCTGACGCAGCGCAACGCAGGCGCGTCCTTGCCCGAGCCTGGTGGTCACATCCTCGAAAAGAAAAGCGTTGTTGCGGTTCCAGTCGGCGATGGTGTAGTGGTTGCGCGTCAGCATCCCGATGATGCCATCGCGATAGCGAATCCGTTGCAATGCGCGCAGGAAGCTCCACCAGTCACGGCTCAGCGCCATGGCATAGATGTGCTCGCAGAACGTCAGGCAGTCGCTCTTGCCGAGGCAATAGATGGGATCCGGATCGTAGAATTCGTAGGGAAACTCGCCCAGCAGGAAGATCTCGTACGGCTGGTCGATGCTCTGGCGGCCGAGGTGTACGATTCGGCGGGTTAGCTCCGGCTCGACGTCGCGGACGCTGCGCAGGTACCGATCCAACTCCGCCTCGCTGAAGGTGTATAAGGGACGCGAGGCAAGATCTTCATCTGCCGGCAGTGCGGCAGGGGCTTCGGTTTTCGGTTGGACGGGGACGCGTGACGTCGGCGCCGGGCTCCGGCATCCAAGAACGGCACAGGCGGCCGAGAACAGCAGCCAAGGGACGGGCTGGAAGTGCTTCTGTGTCATGCTGTGCTCCACCACCCGCCGGTCGTCACGGCTGCACGGTGTCAACCGGACTGACGCCATGGATCCGCGCGGGGTCGATCTCATCGCCGATGTATTCCCAGTTGATGCCGTAGCCCGGGCTCCTAACCGGTTGGCCGCCGGGCGTCAATGGATACGCGTACCGCGGCTGTCGCTGGCTGGACCAGTACCACAGGCGTTCCCGTCCCAGCTTGTCACGGTCGCGGCCCCAGAAGATCGCCGAATGGCCCGTGCCGTTCTTTCTCCAAAACTGCACGAAGTCACCACGCCGGAGCAGGCGGTAGTTTTCCACCGGTGTTGCTAACCCCGTCCAGGGCAGGACGTGGTAGAGCTGTTTTTCGCGGATGGCCGGGCGGACTTCCTCGGGGAGCAGCGGGTTGGTCTGTGCTTCGTCCGTACCGTACCAGCCCTGTTGCAGGGCAACGAATTTCTCTCTTGGCCAGTTCTCGAACCATCGGCCGCGCGCCTCTGACAAAACATAACCATGCCGGGTCCGGCAATAGGCGTCGAGAAACACCTCCAAGGTGGCGCCGCAGCAGTATGTTCCCTGGGGATTGGCGCGAAGCACGGTCTGGCCGTCATACGTGATGTCCCTGGAAACGCCCTGGCCGGTCGCGCTGTATCCCCCACCGCGTCGGGACGAAGCCGCGCGGATGACGGCCTCACGCAGTGTCCTTGGCCGACCCGTCTCGGCCTCAACCCCCGTGCCCGGTAGGTAGAGCCCCAGGTTGTTGGCCACCTGCCTCAGCGTGTTGGGTCGGCCCCGACCGACCGGCGTATTGACGACGGTATGCAAGCCGTCGGCGTCCTCCATCACGAAGGTGGACGAACCGCCGCCGTCGAGATTGAGTGCATCCCAGACGCCCAACGTTTGAAACAGGCACGCGAGCTCGACGAGCGTGACGCCGACACTGAGGCCGGCCTGTCGGCCATCAACTACGACGATCCAGAGCGTGTGCCCTTGCCTGTCAACACCGAGGGCGGTTCGTGGGTTGGGCCCGCCGAACCGCGTGTTGGCCACCTTTTCGGATACGATGAGGCGGCC
>JBHHZX010000257.1:0-6053 GCA_046758265.1 Phycisphaerae bacterium | reverse complement strand
ACGCGGCGCCCTCGGCTCGCCCGGCGTGCCGCGCGTACCGCCACGCGCCTCGACGCGGTTCCGCCGACGGTGTGGCAGGAACTCATGACGTTCGGACTGCGGCTGACGACGAGCATCGCGGGTTTTAGCTTTTGTGCGGACCGCGGGTGCGCGGCGCCGCGGGTCAGCGGTGGCCTGTTGCTGCCGCGGGTCGAGCTGCGCGGCTTGATCGCCTTGCTCGACGACCAGATCTTCGGCCGAACAGCGCCGGGCGCGGCGGTGCGCCAGGCGTTCGAGGCTCGGAGCTGATATCAACAGGGTGGCACGGGCATCTTGCTCGTGTTCGCGCCGCCGGGACGCGGGTGCCACCCGACCGGCGGGGGCGCCGGTTGCCACACGAGCAGTGAGGAAGTGAGCGATGTCAGAAAGACGTGAGCCGCTGTCAGCGGGACGATTGGCGATTCTCGCGCGGGCCGCCGTTGAGGGCCGGCGCTATGCCGCGCCCGACCGCGTCAGCCTCGACGAAGCGTGCGACCGTGCGGTCGGCAGGTTGGAAGAGAAAGCGCGTACCGCCGTGCTGGAACAGGTTGAGCGGTTGAGTCCGGGACGACCGCCGTCCGAACCGGCGACCGCTCCCGGCCCGACGCTCGGCGGGGCGGAAAACGGCTCCGCTGCCGAGCTGTTGCGGCAGCGGGCCAGCCTCGAGCTGACGCTGCAAGCCGAAGGGGAAAAGCGCAAGGAGGTCGAGCGGGCCTACCAGCGGGAACAGGCTGAGCACCGCGAGGCAGTCGAGGCGCTCGGTCTCCGGCAGCGCAAGCTCAAAGAGCTGCAAACGGAGCGTTCGAAGTTGCTGTCGGAGGTCGGCGAATTAGAATCCAAGCTCCGGGTTCAGATCAACGCGACCGAACAAGCCGAGTTGAAGCACGAGAAGCTGAAGGCCTCGAGGCAGATGATGGGCGACCAGGCGACCGAGCAGGCGGAACAGATCAACGCTCTCAAGACGGAAAACGAGCGCCTGAAGCGGGAGCTCGAAGCGGCGTTGACAGAGCGCAACAAAGACGTGGCCAGCGCGAAGGGCGCCGTGGATCAGGCGCGGGAGGCCCGGGCGGAGGCGGCCTTCAAACGATTGTGGGAGCGCATGCAGGGCGAGGTGCCGGAGGTCTTCGTCGAAACGGCCGTGCCGACGGAAGAGACCTTTGAGCAGCTCTGCGACGCGTTTGTGGAGTTGTTGCGGACGCTCGCCGTGCTCGAGCTGCACGTGCACCACCTGCTGCGCGATCTGCGACAGGTGAGCGAAAAGAGCGACAAGCTCAACCACTTCTACATCATGTTCACGAAGAACCCGGGGCTGCTCGAGACGTTGAAGGACTATCTGGTCAGCGGCAGGCGCAAGGGGAACTTTGTGAACTTGCTCCGCGCCCACCAGGCCTGGGCACGGGCGTTCGCCAGTGGTACCTACAAGGTGATCGTGCGCAGCCCGGTGACGATCGCCGAGGAGCTCAATTATAGATCCTGGCCGCTGAAGACCGGCTTTACCAAGACCGAAGACGCCGCGATCGGCGAGTACTACAAGGAAACGGCCCAGAAGACGATTCCCGAAAAGCTGGGAACCGTGTTTCGCAAGCAGGCCGCCGACATGGCGTACGAGGACTACAACGACCTGATGAAACGCAGATAAGCGAGGTTGCCGCCAGATGGGATTTCGGAAGGGCCTGTCCGCCTCGCGGGCGGTCGTGCTGCTCGCCGGCCTGCCGGTTTGCGGCTCACTGCCCGCTGCCGTGCAGTCCTCGCAGCCGGCGGCTCGCTACCGGGAACCCGCGGCGGTGTGCGAGATCACTGATCCGCGGCTCAACGAAGCGTCGGGACTGGCGGCCAGTCGTCGCAACCCCGGCTACTACTACACCCACAACGATTCGGGCGGACAGCCCCACGTCTACGTGCTCGATCGTCGAGGGCGGATTTACACGACGATTCGACTGCTCGGCGTCGCCAACGTGGACTGGGAGGATATCGCGCTGGCTCCGGGGAAAAAGCCCACAACGTATGACGTTTGTGTGGCGGACATCGGCGATAACAACGCCGCGCGAGCGGAGATCGTCATTTACCGTTTTCGGGAACCGGACCTGAAGCTGGCGATCGGGAGGAGGTTCGAGGTCGAGCCGCAGGCGATTCGCTGTAAGTACGAGGACGGCGCGCGAGACGCGGAGGGGTTCGCCGTCCATCCGCCGACCGGTGACGGGTACGTTTTCACCAAGCAGTTTGACGGGGCCTGTCAGGTCTACCGTCTCCCCGCGCCGTGGACGACGGTCGGCTTCACCACGCTGCGGCGCGCGGGCGCGCTGAAGCTGCCCCGGGAGGCGCCGCCGCTGGTAAGGATGGTGACCGCTGCCGATATCTCTCCCGATGGGAAGCGCTTGGTGACGCGGAGCTACCTGGGCGGATGGGAGTGGCGTTTGCCTGAGTCGGGCGACGCGAGCGGCTTCGCACGCATTTTCAGGCGAGAGCCCGTGGCCTTGAAGCTGGCCATAGAGCCGCAAGGCGAAGCCCTGTGTTTTTCCGCGGACGGCAACGCGCTGCTGACGATCAGCGAAAAATCGCCGACCATGCTTTACGAGGTCCGGGCGACAGAAGGCGGGAGATCGGAGCAGCCTTAACATTCCGATCCGAGCCCGTTTGCCATACAATCGGTTGGCTGAACGGGGGGCCAGGCGTCGACCCGTAAGCGGTGAAGACCCGGCCCTTCGCTTCGTATCCTTCACGCCGTGCTGCGCGGCGTGGGGGGCCGTCAGCCTGTCTGAATTGAGGTGTGCGCATGCGCGAAATGCCAAAGTCGATCCTTCCGCTGCTGGAAGCGATGAAGAAACTCGACGCGAGTGACCTGCACCTGAAGACCGGGGTTTCGCCGACGTATCGCATCGGCGGACATTTGCGCAAGAGCGACATCCCGGTGATTCCGCCCGATAGTCACATCATCGAAGAGCTGATGGGGCCGATCATTCCGGAGCGGCGGGCCCACGTCTTTGAGGAGCGCGGGGCGCTGGACTTCGCCTACAACCTGCCGAACGGCGACCGTTTCCGGATCAACGTCCTGCGGGCCGGGGACCACATGCACACCGCGATTCGTCGAGTAAAGCCGGACATTCCCGATTTCGAAGAGCTGCACCTGCCGCTGATCTACCGCAAACTGGCCGAGGAGACGTACGAGGGACTGATTTTGGTCTGCGGCGTGACGGGCTGCGGCAAGAGCACCACGCAGGCCTCGATGATCGACCACATCAACGAGACGCGGCACTGTCATATCATCAGCATCGAAGACCCGGTCGAGTATGCGTTCAAGCCGAAGCAGGCGATCATCAGCCAGCGCGAGATCGGGCTGGACCTCGAGTCGTTTGCGGACGGGCTGCGTTCGGCGGTGCGGCAGGACCCGGATGTGATCTTCGTGGGCGAGATGCGCGATAGGGATACGGTGATAGCGGCCCTGCAAGCCGCCGAGACCGGGCACCTGGTGTTTGCGACGCTGCACACGGCGGACACGATGCAGTCGCTGACGCGGATGCTGGAGTTTTTCCCGCGGGACCAGCACCATTTTGTCCGCAGTGCGATCGCCAACGGGCTGCGGGCCATCACGGCCCAGCGGCTGCTGCCGGCAATCGACCCCAAGATTTCGCGTGTGCCGGCGACCGAGGTGATGTTGGCCGAACCGATCGTCAAAGAGAAGATTCGCGACGGCGAGGACGGAGACCTGCCGTCGATTGTCAGCGCCAGCCGGCACGCGGGCATGCACAGCTTCACGATGTCGCTGGCGGAGCTGGTCGAAAAAGAGTACGTGTACATGGATACCGCACTGGAGTTCGCCCCCAACCGCGAGCAGTTGGTCGGGCAGGTCCGCGGCATCAAGGCCGCGGCCCAGACGCTCGTGCACCGGATCAAGCGGGCCGGCCCGGTGTAATCACAAAAGACGGATTTCGAACCCTCGATTTGGGTCCCGCGCGACGCTGCAAATCGGCAATCGCCAATCCCCAATCGGCAATCGGGTCAGGGTACGCCGGCCGGCCGACCACCTTTCTTCTGGTCGCTAGCGCCGATCATCGTGCCGTCCTCCAGGAATTGAATCGCCTGCACTGTGCCGGTCTTGCGCTCGCCACTGATCTTGTGCCCCCGCGCTTGCAGGGTTGCGGCAAGATCTCCCGGCGGCTCGCGGTCGAAGAAGATCTCATCCGGCTGCCACTGGTGGTGCAGCCGCAACGCCGTCATCGCCTGTTCGAGCGGCTTTCCCTGCATTAGCTGAAGCGCGACCTGAAGCACAGACGTGATGATACGTGGGCCGCCGGACGCTCCCAGCACAAGGAACGGTTTGCCGTCTTTCAGAACAATCGTGGGCGACATGCTCGAGAGCGGGCGCTTGCCGGGCCCGACCAGGTTGGCCTCGCTCTGCACCAGGCGGTAGAGATTCGCCTGGCCGCGCACGGTGAGGAAGTCGTCCATCTCGTTGTTGAGGATAATGCCGAAAGGTTGAGCAACGAGCAGTGAGCCGAACAGACCGTTGATTGTCTCGGTGATGGCGACAATGTTTCCGTCCCGGTCGGCGACGCAGAAGTGCGAGGTCCCACTGTCATCCGGTGGAGCACGTCGGCTGCCGTAGGACGCGGGTTCGAGCGTCTTCCCGGGCGCGATACGCCCTGCCAGTTCAACGGCATAGGGCTTGCTGATCAGCCGCTCGAGGGGGATGGTGGAGAAACCGGGGTCGCCGAGCCAGCGGGCTCGATCGGCAAAGGCATGCTTCATCACCTCAACGAGTACGTGCGGGCGATCGTGCGTGGGGTGAAGATCCGAGCGATCCCTGGTCGCTTGAAGAATGTTGAGAATCTCACTCAGGCACGCGCCACCCGAGGAAGGCGGCGGCATCGAGACGATCTCGTATTCGTGCTTGAAATCGAAATACCTGCTGCGGAGCGGCTCGCGTTCGATCACGCGGTAGTTGCGGAGGCCGTCCAGCGTCAGTGTGCCACCGGCGGCTTTGACTGCGTTCGTGATGGCCTGGCCCATGGGCCCGTTGTAGAAGGCGTCAGGGCCTCGTTCGGCGATGAGCTTCAGGGCTTTGGCGAGCTGGGGACGCTTGAATTTGCCGCCGATCTTTGGCGTGGCGCCGTGCGGCGACAGAAGTTCATAAAGCCCGGCGCCGGTTGTCTCGAGCGGTGGCCATTTCTCGGCGGCTTCGAGCACTTGCTTTCGCGCGTTCAGAAAGCTTTCGTCGATCACGAAGCCGGTTTCGGCCAGCCTGAGCGCCGGCTGGATGAGCTCGGCCAGCGGCTGGGTGCCGAAACGTTTGTTGATTTCTGCCAGACCCGCAAGCTGCCCGGGCGTGGCGACGGCGTTGCCGCCGTAGATGCTGGGCGAAGGCCCATCACCGCGATTGGTGTGGAGTTCGGCGTAGTACTCGGCGGTGGCGCCGGCCGGCGCGGTCTCGCGGAAATCGAGCACGACAAAGCGCTTCTCCCGGGCGACGTAGGCGACCATAAACCCGCCGCCGCCCAGCCCCGTGCTCTGCGGACGCGCTACTGCGAGCGCGAACGAGGTCGCGACCGCGGCGTCAAAGGCGTTGCCGCCGGCTCTGAGCACGTCGGCGCCAATTTGCGAGGCCTCGGGTGAATCGCTCGCAACCATGCCGAGCTTGCTGCGCGCGATCCAGGCCGGGTCGTCGGCTCGGAGCGCGGTGGCCAGGATGGTGGCGGCGATTAGCGAGCAAGCGGTCGAGCGGTGCGTGAGTGGCATGTTGGCTCCCTGTCTCGTAAGGTTGGTGATCGTGAACGGATTGTAACGTTGATGTGGGACCGAGAAAGGATGCTCGGTCCAGCGGAAACGGAGCCCGAAGCGCAAGCGCGGGAAGCATTCAGGGGCGCTGCTCGCCCATGTCCCACGCTTGCACTTCGGGCTTGGACTGACAGCACCCGAAAACTGCGAACGCCGGTTTAGACGACCTCCGGAGTGCGAAATCCGGCCGGGGCCGCATGACAAGCTCTGCCCAGTGGGATTCAATATCTCCTGTGGAAGTGACCCGGGACATCGCTGCAACA
>JBHHZX010000256.1:0-6146 GCA_046758265.1 Phycisphaerae bacterium | reverse complement strand
CAAACCTCCCTTTGGTTACAGGATAGGCTCTCAGGGAAGGCTGGAGGCGGAGCCGGAAGCGTGTGGGTCGCGGCCCCCGCACAACCCTCGCCTCGTCGCGCCGCGGGAGCGCGCTCCGCAGAACGTCGGCAAATCGGGGCAGGTCGTCAGCGGCCGCTTCGATCCGCCCGCTGAGCCGCTTACGAATCGTCCGCTCGATTTCAGCTTCGCGCGCGCAGTGCGGGCAGCCGTCTAGATGGCGCTGCAGCTCGATGCTCAACGGTGCATCCACCTCGTTGTCCAGAAACGCGAACAAGTATTCGCGCGCTTCGCCGCAGGTCATGGCCGCTCCTTCACCCAGCCGACTTGTTTGGCGAAGGCAGCCAAGTTCTCCCGCAGTGCCCGCCGCGCCCGGGCCATCCGCGACATGACCGTGCCTACGGGGCAGTCGAGCACTTCGGCAATCTCGCGGTAGCTCAGATCTGCCGCGACAGACAGGATGAGGACTTCACGGAACGGCGGGTTAAGCGCCTCGAGCGCCGCCACGATCCGATCGTCCAGAAACTCCTTGAAGCGTTCCTCGTCCGTTGCGGGAAGAGGGCAAGGCGGCTCGGTCAGGTCGGCGGGTATCAGTTCTGTCAGCTCCGGCTCCGGCGCGAGTACCAACTTGATCCTGCGCCTCGCCGTACGGTGCCAGTCCCACACCGCGCTGCGCATGATGACGAACAGCCACGCCCGCCCGTAAGTCTGCTCTTGGGTGGGCGAAAAGCTCCGCCAGGCCCGCAGCAGCGTTTCCTGCACCAAATCGCGCGCGTCCTCCTCGTGCGCGACGTACCGCCGCGCTACAAGGTGTAGTCTTGTCCAATGTGGCCGGACGTGCCGCAGGAACTGCTCGGCCGGCGATTCCATAGAATGGCTTCCCTTCGGCTCTATGGTATAGAACGACAGAACGGTGGGATTTCGTCCCGCCCAGGGGCGAAAATGTTCCGCGAATGTCTTTGATCGCGCGGAATATCCACAGTGGATCGCTCGCGCACGGCCGAGAGGCGCGGCTTCCCCCTCGCGCCGGCGCCGTGCTTCAGGCGTAGGGTGGCCAATGCCCACCCTACTGTGCCGATGTTATGAGGCCTGGCGGTTTTGAGGGGCTCAAGTCAGGGGCAGGTCGTGCCGTAGTTGTAAAGCAGGGCAGCCAGGTCGGCCAAGTCAACATCGCCGTCGCCGTCGATGTCAGTATTGCACGGCTGAGCACAGGTCATCCCGTAGTCCACCAACAGGGTCGCCAGATCGCCCAGTCCGATCACGCCGTCGGCATCGAAATCGCCGACGCAGGAGATAATGACCAGTTCGGCGTCACCCTGCTCGCCGGCGAAGCCGCCGGCCTGGATCAGGTACCGGCTATACCATTTCAAAGGGAGGCGGATGGTCGATCCTTCCAGCCCGCAATTCGGATCGGAAAGATCATCATCATTGCACGCACGTAGCGGCCCTACGCATTCGGTTCCGGCATATGCGGCGAGGACAGTGTCGAACGTGCGGGCCGGCGTGCACGTACTGACCTTGACCGAGCCAACGCATCCCGCATCGTACCGGAACCAGACATCCGAGCCCAGCTCGCCGCACGGCGAGGGACCATCGGTGGTTGCGCCGATGTTGCTGGAGGGGAAGACGCCGTCGCCGACGGAAAGCGGGCTTGTATAGTTGTCATATGAGGAGGACGAGACGATGAGGTCGGCGCTGCCCTGGTTGCTGCCATAGCCGCCGCCGCCGACCCGGAGCTTGTACTGCCGCCCGGCCACGATCGAAAAGCTCATCCTTGAGCTCAGATAGCCGCATTCCTCGTCGCCGTTATCGTTGCCGCAGGCCAACCTGGGGCCCACGCAGCCGGCGCCGTCGTAGGCGGCGATGGCCGTGTCGAACGTGATATCACACGTACGGACCGTGACGACGCCCGTGCAGCTTGCGGTGTAGGTGAACCAGATGTCCCGCTGGAGGCCGCAGTGCGTCGGACCATCCGTTGTTGCCCCCTCGTTCGTGAAGAAAAACGTGCCGTCGCCGATCGCGATGGCGTCGGCACAGTCGTCGTTGGGCGGCTGCGCCACTGCGACCGCCAGGCTTCCGAGCATCCACACGCAGATGGGCGCAAGGGCGCCAAGGCGCAGCCTCTTAGACGTGATCATGCAGGTCCTGTTTGACGACATGGCTGAGCCTTTCGCTTCAGTCGAGGCGATTCAAATGGAGACCGAATCCTTCCGACCCATCCGGGCCCAACGTCCCGCAGTTGGCGGTGACGCCGTCTGGCAGCTCGTCAGCATTCATGTCTAGCACCAGCACCTGCCGGGGGGACGCGATCTCATTGGGGTTCGGGCTGATCGCGATCCGTTCCTCCTGAAACAGCCGGGTAGGTCGGGTCATCGACCCGACGGTTCTCGGATTCTCGATTCGTCGGGTCGATGACCCGGCCTACATTCTTGATTACGTGGTGTCATTCCCGGACCGGCACTCGCAGCGGGCGGCCCGGAGCATCTTTCGCACCGCCGAGGCCATGCGGAGGCGGACTTGCTCTTCTTCGTCGACGACGAGCGGTGCTCCGGCGAGCATCAGTTCCCAACGATACACGTGGTACCGCGCCCGCGCGACGATTGGCGTCTCCGGTGAGAGCGATTACGCCAGGTTCATCGTCATCAGGAAGACCGCGTTCGCCTCGGTTTTTTCGAGGCGGTTGCGGAGCAGTTCGACGGATTCGACCGGGTTCATGTCGCTCAGCACGCGGCGGAGCATGTAGACCTTCTCCAACTCCTGCGGATCAAGCAGCAGCTCCTCCTTGCGGGTGCCGCTGGCGGCAATGTTGATCGCCGGCCAGATGCGCTTCTCAACCAAGCGGCGATCGAGGGCCAGCTCGGAGTTGCCGGTACCCTTGAACTCTTCGAAGATGACCTCGTCCATCTTCGAGCCGGTGTCGACCAGCGCGGTGCCGACGATCGTCAGGCTCCCGCCTTCCTCGATGTGCCGGGCGGCCCCGAAGAAGCGTTTCGGTTTTTGCAAGGCATTGGCGTCCACACCGCCGGTGAGAATCTTGCCCGAGTGCGGCACCTCGGTGTTGTAGGCCCGGGCCAGACGCGTGATCGAGTCCAGCAGGATGACCACGTCCCTGCCATACTCCACCAACCGTCTGGCCTTCTCGATCACCATCTCGGCCACCTGCACGTGGCGACTGGCCGGTTCGTCGAAGGTCGAGCTGATCACCTCCGCCGTCGTCGCCCGCTGCATCTCGGTCACTTCCTCCGGCCGCTCGTCGATCAGCAGGATGATGACCTTGGCGTCCGGATGGTTCTTGGCGATGGCGTTGGCCATCTTCCGCAGCAGGACCGTCTTGCCGGTTCGCGGCGGGGCCACGATCAACATGCGCTGCCCCTTGCCGATCGGCGTCACCAGGTCAACGATCCGCATGTTGATCTCACCGGGTTCGGTTTCCAGGAAGAACCTCTCGTCCGGGTGCAGCGGCGTGAGGTCTTCGAAGTTGGTCTTCTCGGTGACCGCCTCCGGAGTCTCGAAGTTGATCGCTTCCACGCGCAGCAGCGCGAAGTAACGCTCCGACTCCTTCGGCGGGCGAATCTGGCCCGCCACGATATGCCCGTTGCGCAATCCGAAGCGGCGAATCTGCGACGGGCTGACGTAGATGTCGTCCGGACAGGGCAGGTAGTTGTATTCCGGGCTGCGCAGAAAGCCGAAGCCGTCCGGCAGAATCTCGAGCACACCTTCGCCGTACAGCAGACCGTTCTGATTGATGCGCTGCTTGAGGATCTGGAAGATCAGGTCCTGCTTAATTAGGCCGACGTAATCCTCGACACCTTCTTTCTTGGCGACGTCGTGCAGTTCCGCCACGTTCATCTTCTGCAAGTCGGTGATGTGCAGCTCGCCACGCTTCACTCGCTCGTATTTCTCATGCGTCTCTTTGTCGATCGCTGAGCTGGGTGTGTGTTCGGCTGCGGTGCCCTTTTTCCTGCGCCCGGCGCGTTTCGCGGGCTTTTCCTCGACAGAAGGGCTCGCTGTCCGCTCGGCGGACTCGTCAGCCGCCTCGGCTGCTTCGGTCACCGCAACCGCCCCGGTCGCCTCATCGGACTCGGTCTCGACGAACTTGGACTCCTCTGGGGTCCCGTGCTCTTGCTCGGCGGGGATGACGCCTTCACCCTCTTCGGGGATGCTCTCGATTACGTCCTGCAACTTCTTCTTGCCGCGCGAGCGCGTCGTTGCTTTCGCCATGAGTAAAACTCCAGAAGCTCATTCGGAATGGTGTCGGCTGCGGCCGCCACCGTAGGGCCGCACCGACGGGTCGTCGGACTATTGGTCGGGTGAGCGTTCCGCCAACACCCGTTCAAAAATATCTTTTGCCTGCGAGCGTAGCTGCTCGATTGACCCCTCGTTGCAGATCACATATTGGGACCGGGAACGCTTCTCAGTGAGCGGCATCTGCCATCGCTCTCGCTGCCGTAATTTCTCAATGTCCCAGCCTCGTGTTTGTTGCAGGCGTCGCAACCGCAGTGTTTCGCTGGCCTCGACAAAAACGACTGCATGACACAAACGGTCGAGGTTGCTCTCGAGCAGGAGCGGGGAGTCAAGAATGATGGCTTCGACCTTCGGGTCCGCGGTGCCGGCTTTTATGATATCCTCCCGCAGCACCGCAATCAAGGGATGAACCAGAGATTCCAGTCGCCGTTTTTGCTCGGCATCGTCGAAGATCAATTCCGCGATGCGTCGGCGGTTCAGGGCCCCGTCTTCGCCGACGATCTCTTCGCCCCACCACTCTCGCAGGGTTCGCGCAACCTCCGTACGGCGCAGCACTTCGTGGTTGAGCTGGTCAGAATCGATCACCAGGCCGCCAAGCCGCTCCAACTGCTGCGCGACGACCGATTTCCCGGCTCCGATACCCCCGCACAAACCGATGATCGGCTTGATTTGACCCATGAGTGAAGCTCGGGGCGGACAAGCCTGGTCGATTCGGGTCTGGGTTCTGCTGGTAGCCGACCGTACGGTCCCCAAGTATCAGAGACGCCGGCCGCTTCACGCAGGTCGGGAAGCCTCCCGCGGCGGGACCGCTGGGCTGGCAGAACTTTGGCGGATTCCTTCCGCCTTGTCAATCCCACGCGTGCGAGTAAAGTGTGAGGCTCCTCCCCGGGGAGTAGTGCCGGGCCGGCTGAAGCGGTGATTAGCCTATGACGCGACCCATACGCGTGCTCATCTCGAAAATCGGCCTCGACGGCCATGACCGCGGGGCCAAACTGATCGTTCGCAACCTCCGTGACGCCGGCATGGAGGTTATTTATACCGGTTTGTGGCAGACGCCCCCGGCAACCGTGCACGCCGCGCTCCAGGAAGACGCGGACGTTCTGGGTGTCAGCCTGCTGTCCGCGGCGCACATGTCGATCATGCCCGAGGTCGTGCGACTCTGCCGGGAGGCCGGCATCCCCGACCTGCCCGTGGTGGTCGGTGGGATCATTCCCGAGCAGGATCATGAGCCGCTGAAGGAGGCCGGAATCGTCGGGGTGTTCAACCCCGGCACGCCCATGAACGCGATTGTCGAGTCCATCACTGCGTTGGCCGCTCGTCGCCGGGAACAGCTCCAAGCGACCAAGGGACGGCCCGACCTGAGCACCGCAAGCGGTTTGGCCCGCGCGATCACCCTGATCGTTGATGGACGGGAAGCGCGGTTGGGAGCGCTCCCGAAGCCCGCTCGCCGGTCGCTGTGCGTCGGCGTAACCGGTTCGCCCGGCGTTGGCAAAAGCACGCTCATTGGGCAGATCGCGCGACGATTGCGCCACCGCAACCGGCGCGTTGCTGTCATCGCCATCGACCCCACCAGTCTGCTCACCGGCGGCTCGCTGCTGGGCGATCGGCTGAGGATGATGCCGACCGAGCCCGACGACGGGATGTTCGTCCGCAGCTTGTCGTCGTCCGGTGAGGCAGGTGGTCTGGCGCCGAAGACCGCTGAGATCGCCGGGCTGTTTGCCGCCGCCGGCTTCGAGATAGTCTTGATCGAGACGGTCGGGGCCGGGCAGGGCGACGTCACGGTGCGGCACGTCGCCCAGCAGGTCTTGCTGCTGCTGATGCCCGGCACGGGCGATGCGGTGCGGTTCGGCAAGGCCGGCGTGGCAGAGATCGCCACCGGCTTC
>JBHHZX010000255.1:0-6164 GCA_046758265.1 Phycisphaerae bacterium | reverse complement strand
GGACAAGGTTTGGGTCGAGCGGCCACTGTGGTGGGGGAAGTAAATGTAGCGGCCGGGCCCCGTAGCGGCCGTGTAGCGTCCGGTCTCCGTGCCGGACGGGGCCACGGGAAAGGATTCCCGCGAGAGTGGGTGCGAGATGGGAATCTCGCACCAGCGTCCCGGGCTCTACGCAGCCCAGATCACCGCTTTCGAGCCGGTGCCACAAAGATGCGGCGGCCGGAAGATGCGCCGGCGACCATACAGTCCGGCCCTGGTAGAGCTGCGTAATTCCCGTAGCGCCGAACCTCCGAGTCCGGTGGCAGCGAGTGTGGCGCGACGAAATCCTTGGACTTGGAGGTCATTTCACGAAGCCGAGAGAGGCACAAGCTTGAAGCGAACCGCTGAGAGCTGAGCGCCTGGTGTCACAATGCCTGAGACGACTGGCGACGGAGCCGTTGGAAAGGCGATCAGGAGTTATTTCCGGGAATTCGGCGCCCTGCGCGAGTGCGGCCGGGATTTCTGGGTCGTCCAGCTCGTCAACCTGCTCGATGGCGTGGCCTACTTTGCCATGCTGACGGTCAGCACGCTCTATCTGAGCGAAACGCTCGGATACGACGACAAGAACGCCGCGCTCCTATGGATGGCGGTGATGATGCTCTACACGGCCGTGGGGCTTGTGGCGGGCTTTCTCGGCGACTCGCTCGGCATCAAGCGGACGCTGCATCTGTCCGTTGTGCTGTTGGTCGTCTCGCGGATCGCGATCAGCTTTACGGAGAGCCGGGCGATTGTGATCCCCTCGCTGTTCGTGATCGCAGTCGGCACCGCGATCATGACGCCGATCCTCATCTCCGCCACGAAACGTTACACCACGGCCAAGTCGCAGACCGCGGGCTTTAACATGCTGTATTTCCTGATGAACAGCGGCGCGTTCCTCGGGAACATCATACTCGACCCGTTGCGCGCCTCGGAATGGGGCAACCGTGGTGCCTTCATGATCGGTTCGCTGATGAGCATTCTATGCTGGCTCGCCATCTTGCTGTTCTGGAGCCGCGGCATCGACGACGTCGATGAGCAATTACGCCGAGATCGTGTGCGTCGAGCGGGGGCTGAGAGCAACGCCGGGCCTGATGGCGGCAATCAGACCGAAAAAAAGTGGGAAGCGCGCTGGACGATCGCCGCCAGCGTGTGTCGCGAGACCGCCTTCTGGCGCTTTATGCTGTTTCTCGTGATTCTGATCGGGGTCCGGCTGGTGTTCGAGCACCAATCTCAGGTCTACCCCAAGTATTACCAGCGTACGATTGCTGAATACCTTTTCCGCGCGGATACGCAGTTCGCAGACGCTTTGGACGCCGCCGCTGCCCCGGAAGCCCTCCGCCAGGAGTTTGAACAGAACGGCCATCTAATTTCCGACGAAGCAAAGGTCGAAGTGAACGAGGAGGGCAGCCGCTGGCAGGTGAAGGACGGTGATACCACATACTACCTCAGGAAAGATGAAGGGCAGATCAGCATTTATGCCGCCGACGCGCCGATCGGCCGACTGAACTCGATCAATCCGTTCATCATTTGCATCGGCGTGATTCTCTCGACGCCGATTGTGGCCCGCTTCAAGCTGTTCAACGTCATGTTCGTGGGAGTCTGCGTTTCCGCGGTCTCGATGGTGTTTCTAACGATCTATCCGGGTTGGTTCGCCGGCATGTTCGGGCTGTCGCTCTCGCAGGGTTATCTGGCAATCACGTTAGCGCAGATCATCGTGTTTTCGATCGGCGAATTGATCTGGTCACCGCGCCTCTATGAGTACACCGCTGCCATTGCGCCGGAAGGGCGCGAGGCCTCGTACATGGGACTGTCATATCTTCCGACGTTTTTCGCACGTTTTTCGGAGGGTCCGCTGGCGGGCGAGATGCTGACACGCTACTGCCCGCCCGACATGGGCTCACGGTTGACCACCGTGCCGTACCTGGACAGTCCGCAGTTCATGAACGTCATCCTCGCGGCAATCGCGCTCGCCACGCCGCTGCTGATTCTGCTGCTCCGCGGCGTCATTCAGAAAGAAGCCAGGACAAATGTTTAGGCGCTCGTCGGCCCACCATAGCGCTGGGCCCCCGAGTCCGCCGCAACCGTCTACCGGTTTACCTCCTCACCAGCCGCCCGGGTTCGTGGCAGCACGAATCGGTCGTACAGCAGGAAGATGAACGCGGTCAGCACCATCAGCCCGCCGAAGAAGAGCCACATCAGGTCCGGCCGTTGCATGTCGCGCGCCAGCTTGCCGTACAGTTGGCCGGAGAGGATGCCGCCGAAGAGATTGCCGAGCGCCATGGAGACGAAGTAGTAACCCATGTAGAGGGCCACCTTGTCCTTGGGAGCGATGCGACCGACATACTCCTGGCTGGTCGGACTGGCCATCATCTCGCCGATGCCGAAGATGATGATGCCGACGATGACGACAACCAACAGGCCGCCGACCGGCCCGATCATCGTACCGCCGGCGGCTGCCGACAGCCCGATACCGACCGCGGCGACGAGCATGCCAATGACCATGGCGGTGAAGCGGTGGAACCGGGCCATCAGGAACGAAACCAGCACTTGCAGCAGCACGATGGAAAGCGCATCGATGTTCACAATGTGTTCCGGATTGACCTGCCGACCGGCGTCCACCTTGTCCCAGATTAGACTCCGGTAGGCGAGGCTGTTGGTCGCGATGGAGAGGTCTTTCGGCTCGAGTGGGCGCTGGTCGGTCGACAGGTCTCTGGCGGCGGCGGCGGCGACGACCGGCGGCGAAACAACCGGGCCGTGGGTCTCAATCAGCGCACGGAGCGCGGTTCGCAGCGCCGGCAGTTCCGCCTTCTCGAAGCCCGGCTTGCCGTTCTGCTCCAAACGCCGGTTGAGCGACCCGATGGCGATGTCGAGCTGTCTGTCGGCGACGGTTTGCGGGGTCGCGGGTACTGCCGCAAGCAACGCGCCCAGCTCGGTCGGCTGGATGCGAACCTTGTAGCCCAGCATCGTGCGAGCCCCGTCCACCAGGTCGAGTTCGTCCAGCGGGTTCTCTGTCTGCGGGGAATTGATCTCCGCGACGAGCCGGGCGAGCTCGTCGAGGTCCTGCTCGGTCAGGCTGGGATCCTCAGGCAGCCGGCGAATACGTTCGGCCCGCGCCGATTCTTGGTCCGCAGACGATTCGCGCTCGTCGGGCTCCGTAATGGGATCGATACCGCGAGCGCGGCGGATCGCACCGTCGAAGTAGGCCAGCAGTTCGCTCTCTTCGATCGCAGCCAAGCCGTCAATCCATTGCGGCTTACCTAGCCAGCCGAACACCGCGCGGCCGACATGTACCATACGCTTGGTGTCGGTGTAGTCGCGGATGTATTCGGGCATGGTCAGAAAGATCTGGTTAAAGCTGGTCCAAAAGCCGGACATGATCAGCAGGAACAACGCGAAGCGCCAGTTGCCGCAATGCATGCGCTTCAGCAACGGATTACGCCGCTTGCCACCCTGAAACCCCGGGCGACCGCTGCCCTTCGGCAGCGTCCAATCCCAGACGAAGTTGAGCAGGACCCATGCCAGAACAAAGATCACGCAGTGCGGCCACCACGCGAACCACTCGTACCCTTGGTTGGCGATCAGCAGTGCAATCAGCACGACGAAGACGCTGATGAAGAAGCGCAGGTTTCCCAACACCTCGACCGTGTCGTCCATCACTTTCTTGAACGCGCGGGCCCCCGCGGAGCCCGCTTCGGTGGTGGGCTCCTGATAGAGAAACGACACGATGATCAGGTTAACGGCGGCCCAGCCCGAGCAGGCAATAAAAACGTAGCTCCACGACATGCCGCGAACGATGCCCGCGATGATCGGCCCGAGAAAGCCGCCCACGTTGACCATCATGTAGAAGATGCCGAACCCTACTCGGGAGTTGCCCTCGGTGGTCACGCGGGCCACCGTCCCGACGACCACCGGTTTGAAGATCGCCGCGGCGACGGCGACGCACATGAACGCGGCCAGGAACGTCGGCATCGTCTTGAACTGCCCCAGCCCGTAATAGGACAGCACCATGCCGACATACGCGATGACGAACATCTTCTTGTAGCCGTAGCGGTCGGCCAGCGCGCCGGTCAGCACGGGCATCAGGTAGAGAAAGAACGGTACGATGGCCTGAATCTGGCCGCGCTGCTCGGAGGTAAAACCGAGCCCGCCGGTTTCAACCGGACCGGTGATATACAGACTGGAGACCGCGAAGAACCCGTACCAGGCCATCCGCTCGAAGATCTCCATCGTATTGGCGACCCAGAAGGTGGCAGGAAAGCTCTTAATCTGGGCGACGAATCCCGGTTTCGTTTCCGTCACAGCGAAACGCTCCTGTTTGCGGTACGAAGCCGGCACGCCACGCCAACTACGGCTGCTCAGGAGAAACCAACCTCGCAGGCGCGCGCACCCGACTTCAAGCGGGTCCTTGACGCGGTGGGCGCGGTTGAGTGCCGGCAAGTTAGGCAAAACGGGCGGCGCCAGCAAGCGAAAGCGACCTTTCGCCGTCGCACCGATAGCGGTAAAACACGAGGCGTGTGAATCGCCGGCCTGACTGCCGGCATTGCCCGGGCGCGGCTTTCGGGGACGGCGAGTGCGTAGGTGGGTGCTTGCCGTGTACGCACGGCGCAACGTAGCGGCTTCAATACCGGTGAAACTTCTTGGAGAAAGGAACGGGCGTCATGCTTAGGCTACTTCAACGAGCGTCTATCTTGCTGACCATCGCGACGATCGGCTGTGCGGCGGAGGCCAAGAGCCCCGGTCCCCCGCTTCAGCCTGGCGGCACCGACCACCAGGTCCCGAGCGCGACCGAAACCCACCACCTGATGCGCTATGCCGACGTGCACCAGGATCAGATCGTCTTCACCTACGAAAACGATCTGTGGCTCGTTTCCAGCGCGGGGGGTTTGGCCCGCCGCATTACCAACGACCCCGGCGCCGAGGTCTGGGCCAAGTTCTCACCGGACGGTAAGTCGATTGCCTTCACTGCGCAGTACGATGGCGGAACGGACGTTTACGTCATGGATGCCCGTGGCGGCGTGCCAAGACGCCTGACCTATCACCCGGCACGCGACCGCGTCCTCGGCTGGTGGCCCGACGGCAAACACGTACTGTTCCGCTCGAATCGTGTATACCCGTCCCGTGGCGAAGAGGTGTATCGCGTCTCCGTCGAGGGCGGCATGCCAGAGGCGTTGCCGGTGGACCGTGCCGGACTCGCTACGATCTCACCCGACGGCAAGAGGATCGCCTACAACCGCATCAGCCGCGAATCGCGCACCTGGAAGCGGCATCGCGGCGGCACCGCCCAGGATATCTGGATGGGCAGCCTCGAAAAGTTGGATTACCGCAAGATCATTGACACCGACTGGTCCGACAACTTCCCGATGTGGCGCGGCGACGCGATCTACTTCAACTCCGATCGCGAGCACGGCACGCTGAACATCTACAAGTACGACGTCAAGACCGGCAACGTCACGCCCATGACCTCGTATGACGACTACGACGTAAAGTACCCGTCGATCGGGCCGAACCACATCATCTACCAATACCAGGAGACGCTGCACCTGCTCGACCTCAACACCGGCCAGACACGCATGGTGCCGGCCGCGATTCCTAGCGACCTGATCCGCATGCGGCCCGAGTTCGTACGCGTCTCGCCCTCCACCGGCTCGTTCGGACTCTCGCCCAGCGGTGTGCGCGTGCTGCTCGAAGCCCGCGGCGAAATCCTCAACCTTCCGGCCGAGGAAGGCGATCCGATTAACCTTGCAAGATCGTCCGGCTCACGCGAGAAGAACGCCGCCTGGTCACCCGATGGCCGCTGGATCGCGTTCATCTCTGACAAGAGTGGCGAGGAGGAGATCTACCTGGTCGATCAGAAGGGTAGAGCGGGCGTCTCGCCCGCCGAGGGTAGCATCGGCGTCTCGCCGGCCAAGGGTACCTGGCGACAGCTCACCACGGGCGGGCTCGGCTTCCGCATGCACCTGGTCTGGTCGCCCGACAGCAAATACCTGCTGTTCTCCGACAAGTTCATGAGGCTGAATCTGGTCGACGCCGACACCGGCGAGATCACCGTTGTCGACCAGGCGGGTTATGACGACGCCTGGGAGCGCTGGGGCATTCAGGACTACGTCTGGTCGCCGTGCAGCCAGTGGATCGCGTACACGAAGATGGAA
>JBHHZX010000254.1:0-6196 GCA_046758265.1 Phycisphaerae bacterium | reverse complement strand
CGCCTCCGCTGGGCAATGCGTTCCATCGCCGAAGAGTTTGAGCCCACCACGCTCAAGGCCTTTGAGATGCACGTGTTGGCTGGCCGGTCGGTCGAGGAAACCGCCCGTGAGCTGGGGCTCAGCAAAGCGAGCGTTTATCAGGCCAAGAGCCGGATCTTGAAATGCCTCAGAGAGCGGCTGGCGGAAACAGATCCGGACGCAGACGTCTAGCCGACAGGGTTTGTCTTGCATGCGGCAGCGCGAATCCGTTAGGATGCGTTCAAGAGGCGGTGAAAGTCGCTGCAACGGCCGATAAGGCGTGGCGCCGGCGGCCTATTGATCATCTCCGGAAATCATCCAGGCTGCGTGTCAAGATCACTTCGCTGGCGTCTACTGCTATTTGGGGCGGTAACAGATGGATGGAAACGTGGTCCAACTCGTCTGCCCAAGCTGCGCTGCGACCACCACCGCAGAGGTCGGCGTCCAGGACGGGACGTGCCCGAGTTGTGGGTCTCCGCTGCGCGTGACGGACAACGCCGGCGGGGGCAGGCGCGAGCCCTGTCAGGCTGAGGGGGACCTTCCCGCGGCCGGGTCAGCTGGGGCGGATAAGATCCTGATTGCAGACCTACGGGAAGCGTTCGAGTTGGATGCGGACGCGCTCGGGTCCGCCGGAGCTTGCCGGCTGAGCCGTGGCCTAAACAGCAGCCCAGCCTTCGCTGGCGCCCTCGCAGCGAACGCCCTGCCGCCCGGGACCCGCTTGGACGACTTCGAGATCGTCGGCGAACTCGGGTACGGTGGGATGGGCGTTGTGTATCGGGCGCGGCAGGTCTCACTGGGGCGGGAGGTGGCCTTGAAGGTGCTGCCCGGCTGCGCTCAGCGCGCGCCGACGGCGGTCCAGCGCTTTCAGGTTGAGGCGCAGGCTGCCGCCCGGCTCCATCACACCAACATCGTCTCCATTTACGGACAGGGCGCGCACGAGGGACACTTCTACTACGCGATGGAGTTAGTGGAGGGAGTCGGCCTGGACAGCGTCATCCATAGCCGACCCGACCTGCTCAGTTCGACGCGGGCGCGGCGCGGCCCGTCTGCCGAGCCTTCGCCGGAGAATCGTGGTCGGTCCGCGCCGGGCACTGCCGACCGGCAACCGGCCCGCCCGGCTCAGGAGACGGCGGGGACGTCCAGGACGGAGTGGACGCTGGCTGATTACCGACACGTGGCCGCGCTCATGTCCGAGGTCGCGGACGCCCTCGACTGTGCCCACCGGCACGGCGTGATCCACCGCGACGTGAAGCCGCATAATCTTCTGCTTGGGACGAACGACCGGTTGCATCTGACCGACTTCGGCTTGGCCCGTCTCACCGACGAGCCGCACCTCACGGTCAGCGGCGAATTCATGGGGACGCCCGCGTACCTTTCCCCCGAGCAGGTGCGCGGCGACACGGGGCGGATCGATCACCGGACGGACGTTTACTCACTGGGCGTTACGCTCTACGAGCTGCTGACGCGACGCAAGCCGTTCGACGGGGAGACGCGCGAGCAGATCATCACGAGCATTTGCAGGGCGGAACCGATCGAGCCTCGCCGGTTGAGCCGTCAGATCCCGGTCGATCTGGAGACAATCTGCCTGCGGGCGATGGAGAAGGAGCCGGAGCGGCGGTACGCGGCGGCGGCGGCGCTGGCGGAGGATCTGCGACGGTTTGCCGACGGCCGGCCCATCCTCTCACGGCGGAGGAGCCGCCTCGAGAAAGCCGCCAAGTGGGTCCGCCAGCACAAGGCCGCCACAACCGCGGCAGCAGCGATGGCTCTGGTAGGCATTCTCGCGACAGGCTGGGCCTGGAGCGTGAGTGTCGCGCACCACCGCGAAGCGCGGCAACTGTTACGCGACGCGTACGAGCAGCTCGCTTACTTCGATTATCGCACACCCGAGTTCGTACAGGCCGACATCGATCGGGCCACGGCCCTCGGGGCTGATCGCCGGGAACGGCATCTCGTGCAGGCGTTGGCCTGTCTGGGGACCACGGATCAAGCCGGCGCAATCCGCGAGCTCCGGGCCGTTTTGGAAAGCGACCCGGCGGACCTGCGGGCGTGGTACATGCTGGCCTGGGCCCAGCGGAGAGAGCGTCAGCACGCCAGGGCCCGGGCCACGTTCGAGCAGGCCGAGCAGCTCGGCCCGCCGACAACCGCGGACGCGTGGTTCTTCCGCGGGCTCGCGATTCACTTTGATGAACCGCTGCGGGCGATTGAGTCATACCGGCAGGCTATCGCCCTGCGGGCACGTGAGCATGGATTTTATCCCCTGGCGGTGTTGCACCTGGCCCGGGCCCGCAACCAGCAGCTCTACACCACGCGCAGCCTCAACGCGTTCCCCGAGGCTGATGCCAGTCTGCGGCAGCTTATCGAGCACGAGCAATATGGCGCCTATCCGTACTATCTGTTATCGATCACGCATCGCTTGGCGGCGGAAATCTACTCGCAGGATGGCGGTAGCCAGGACGACGCACTGGTCGCAGAACACTTCGCCGAGGCTCTGGAGTGGGCCCGTCGGGGGCAGGAGGTCGAGCCGGACAATGATCGTCCGATTACGGCCGAAGCCGAGTGCCTGGAAAGCATGGGCCGGTACGCGGAGGCAATCGAGGCCCGCACGCGCGCGATCGCGGTGGCAGCGAAGGAACGCGCACTATGTGAGGGGTACCACTACCGCTGGCGTCTGTACTACTGGACCGGCGAGCTGGAGGCGGCGTTGGAAGACGCGGCGGTGCACGCCGGCTGTGATCCACACAGTCGCTCTTACGCCCACGTCTATCCCGCGCTGATCCTCGCGGAGATGGGCCGGATGGACGAAGCGCTGGCTCATGCCCGTGCCCTGAGCGACGAAGCGCCTGAAAACGCCCAAGCCATCTTGTGGTCCGCCACTTGTCTCCGCCTGTTGGGCCGGTCAGGGGAAGCCCAGACGCTGCTGGCGGACCGGGCGGATGTGGTGGATTTTGCTGCCGAACGGGTGCCGCCGCAGTCCGAGGAGTGGGTGCGGGCGCTGTACGCGTATTGCCGCGACGGGGGCTCGCGCGCGACTCTCGGTGCCCTCGCGGAAGCGGTCGCTGCCCCGCGGAAATTATGGGGCGAAGCAGACTTCCATGCGGCGGCGCTGGCGCTGGCGGAAGGAGATCGCACAGCGGCCCTGGAGGGCTTCTTGCGTGCCTATCGCTCTTTCGACAGCGAAGAGCGCTATACGTATCACGCGAAGCTCATTCGCACCAGAATGCAGCAAGATCCCACGTGGCCGTCGTGGATCACCGCACCGCGTGATAGGCGGGCTGCTCCGGCCAGGCGTGACGCCGAGCGGTTCGTTGCCCCGGCAAGCGACGAGGAAGGAGGAATCTGATGAAACCGACCACCGCCGATCGCCAGGTGAGCCGACGGATCGATCGCCGGTTGTGCCTGGGGCTGCTGTTCATGCTGGTGATCGCGCGCGCAGGGCAGGGGGTGCCGCCGATTGAGCCGCTTCCGCCCCCTGAGTACTCCTTCGACCTCGCATCGTACGCGGTGTACTGGGGGACCGTCGACGCCGGGGATGTTCTAAGCCTGGCGTTCCCTGACCCGGATGTGCTCCTGCCGCGGGTGAGCCTGGGCTTGGCGTCATCGCTAGATGACCTGGATGCTCTCTCGGCCGCCAACGCCTCCGTTGATCCCAACGAAACCTTCGTGCTGTTGTTTTCCGTGAGCTCGGAGACCGTGGGCGTCGCGCCGCCCGATCCGGTTTTGATCGCGCTGCACGTGCCGTTCAACGCGGCAGACCAGGCTTTGCGGGGTCACGCCGCCGGCGATCAGTTCATGTCCACACAATTGTTCACGCGGCTGGGCGGGCAGAGCGGAGTTATCCTCAACAACGTGCTGGTTCGCAACAACTACGACGAAGGTGGCACGGACTTCTCCGCGCTGCCAGAGACATCCGCTTATGAGCCCGCAACAGACGACCTACTCGACATCGTGAACGCGACGGGTTGGCTCACCCGCGAAGGTGAGGAGGTCGTGAATGTGTATTTCTCCCTGACGGCTGACTCCCCGTCGCTGCCCGAATTATCACACTACGGCTTTCCGAGCGGGGCAGACATTTTCTTCAACGAGCAGCCACTGGCGTGGACCCCGACCGACCTCTACGCGACGCACGATCAGCTGCAGCTGGTTCAAGACGACGACATCGATGCGCTCATTGTTCTTGACACCAACGACAACAGGCATTTTGACGAACCGGACCAGATACTCTTTTCCCTGACGCCCGATTCGCCGTCGCTCGCTACGATTCCCGGTGCCAGCCAGGAGGGTGCTGCCGCCGACGTGTTTATGGTCGCTCCCGGAGAGATGCCCACGGTCTTGGCGGCGGCGGCCGATCTCGGCCTGGGCGATCAGCAAGACGATATTGACGCCCTCGACTTCGTCTTCTGTGATGACGCGCTCGACGGCGCTGCCCGGCATGGCATTCGGCTGCTGCGGGGTGATCTCGATGGCGACGGCGATGTAGACCTGAGCGACCTGTCAATACTACTGTCAAACTACAGCGCGACCAGCGGTATGGTGTACGAAGATGGCGACCTCGACAACGATGGCGACGTTGATTTGTCAGACCTGGCGCAACTGTTGGCCAACTACGGCGACACGTACCCATAGCCATCGCCGGGAGCCGCTGATGCGGTCGCGCGGCGCCATGATGCTTCCCCCTCGCTGGCGCTCGGGGCTCTGATTGGGTATCCGACGCGGGGAGACAGTGCGTTTCACCGGTTGGAAACCGGTGCCACAGGTGTTCGGCCGGTGCGGGGCCCGGACGCTACCCTGGTTGTCGGTGCTATTCGACGAATTCGATTTCATCGACCGGTGGGACCAGGTCCGCCGCGGCGCCTACGTTCAGGAGTCGGCTGATGCCCTGGAGTGCGCGCATCGGCACGGCGTCATTCACCGCGACGTGAAGCCGCACAATCTTCTGCTCAGCTCCGCCAACCGGCTGCATCTCACAGACTTCGGGCTGGCTCGCCTCACCGATGCCCCGCACCTCACCGTCAGCGGCGAAGTCATGGGAACGCCCGCGTATCTTTCCCCCGAACAATTGCGTGGCGACGCGGGCCGGCTCGATCACCGCACGGACATTTATTCGCTCGGCGTCACCCTCTACGAGCTGCTCACCTGGCGCAAGCCCTTCGATGGCGAGACGCGCGAGCAGATCATCACCGGTATCTGCACAGCCGAGCCGATCGCACCCCGCCGACTGAATCCTCAGATCCCCATCGAGCTGGAAACAATTTGTCTTCGAGCGATAGAGAAGGATCCCGAACAGAGGCATCCGTCAGCAGCCCTGCTGGCCGAGGACTTGCGGCGGTTTGCCGAGGGTCGGCCTATCCTCTCCCGGCGGACCAGCCGCCTTGCCAGAGGCGCCAAGTGGATGCGTCGACACAAGGCCTCGACGGCGGCGATGGTGGCAACGGCGGTGGTATGCGTGCTCGCCGCAGGGTTCGCGTGGAACGTGATTGCCACCCGCCACCACGAGGCCCGGCAACTGTTACGTGACGCATACGAGCAGCTCGCTTATTTTGATTATCGCGCGCCCGAACTCGTGCAAGCCGACATCGACGGCGCCACCGCACTCGGTGCCGACGCGGACGAACTCGGTCCAGTGCAAGCGCTGGCTAGCTTGGCCGCCATAGATCAAGCCAGCGCCACCCGCCATCTTCAGGCCATTCTGGAGGGTGACCCGAGCGACCTGCGGGCGCGGTCCATGCCGGCGTGGGCCCAGCGGATAATGCCACCGGTATTGGGTTGTACACGGGCGCGGTGTATGTGTTCGAACGTGATACGAACCGCGCGTGGCCGCAAGTGGCCAAACTCTCGGCGGACGACGGTGCGAGCTGGGACGGCTTCGGCCGTTCCGTCGCCCTTGACGCTGACATCGCGGTGATCGGAGCGCCTACGGATGACGACCCCTCTGACAACGCGGGCTCGGCCTATGTTTTCGACCGCAACGCCGATGGCGCCTGGGACCAGGTCGGCAAGTTCACCATCGGCAACGCAGCGCCGAGTGACCTACTTGGGTCTTCCGTCGCCATCAGCGGCAACACCGCTATCGTCGGCGCGTGTCAGGACGACGACCACGGGACCGACTCGGGGTCCGCGTATGTGTTCGCCGTCGGGCCGGACGAGGACGGCGACGGCATCATGGACGCCTGCCTCTGCC
>JBHHZX010000253.1:0-6212 GCA_046758265.1 Phycisphaerae bacterium | reverse complement strand
CAAGAGCTGTGGCACAAGCTCAACGAGGCCGTGCCACAGCGCGGCATCGCGCAATTGCAGACGGTGAAGAGCCGCGGGCTTCAGCCCGCGCGGCCGTCGGGACGCGACGCTTCTTCAGACTCAGAGCTCAGCCCGGCGCTGATTCTCGCGCGCTGGCCCGACGCGTCGCTGTGGACGCGTGAGGTCGTCGTTGAGCGCGACATGCGAGCGCTGCAAGACGTGATACGTTCGTTGCGTGAAATCCGCACGCACGTCAACAGGATTCGCTCGGCTGCCGGGCAACCCTCGGTCAGGTCGTTACCGCGGGCGGTCGTGAAGGCCGGGGTCGATCTCGCCGAATCGCTGCGGCAGCGTGCGGCGATGATCCATCGGCTGGGCCAATGCGACGCCATTGAGATCGGGCCCGACGTCTCCAAACCGCCGGAGTCGGCCAGCAAGGTGCTCAGCGGGATAGAGGTATACGTGCCGCTGCGCGGCCTGGCGGATCTGGAGATGGAGCGTGAGCGGTTGCGGAAAGAGCGCGACGAACTCGCCGGCCACGTCCAGCGCGTGGAGAGCAAGCTCGCGAACGAAGGCTTTGTGACCAAGGCGCCGCCGGCCGTGGTCGAGCGCGAGCGTGCCCGCTTGGCGGAGTTGCGAGAGAAGATGGAGGCGGTTGAGCGCAACTTGGCGGAGGTGGGGGGGTAGCAGCGCGATGAAAAACCGTAGCGCCGGACCTCCAAGCACAGCGCAGAGGCAACATTGCTGGGAGAAAACATCGGACTGGGGCGTCGGACGCTACCGGAATGACAGGACCCGCGCGGACGGGATTACCGCTTCCCGCCGCCCAGAGTCAGCCGGACCCCTTCCAGCAGACTGCGAACCGTGAAGGGCTTTTCGAGGACCAGGCCGTTTTTGTCCGAGACGCTTTGCCGCGCGACCGCCTCCACCGCACAGCCGGAGACATAAAGCACCTTCGTGTCCGGCCGCGTCGCCCGAAGTGCCTCGGCCAGCTCCTGGCCGTTCATGCCCGGCATGACGACGTTGGTGACCAGGATGTGGATCGTCCCGCTGTGCACCGCCGCAATGCTCAGTGCGCTCGCGCCGCTCTCGGCTGACAACACGGTATAACCGGCGCGCTCGAGGATCCGGCCGGCCAGCGTTCGCACAGTTTCCTCGTCCTCGCAGACAAGGACGGTCTTGTGCCCTTCCAGGGCGCTTCCGACGGCCTAACGGTCAAGGGCTTGCAGGGCCGGTGCCTCCACCGCAGGCAGGTAGATTTTGAAGATCGTTCCGCGACCGGGCTCGCTGTGCAGCGCGATATGCCCGTTGACTTGCTTGACGATGCCGTACACCGTTGAGAGTCCCAACCCGGTTCCGCGGCCCACCGGTTTGGTGGTAAAGAACGGCTCAAAGACGCGCTCGCGCGTCTGAGCATCCATACCCTGCCCGGTGTCGCTGACGGTGATCAGGACGTGCGCGCCGGGATGCGCGCCCGCGTGACGCTTGGCGTATTCCTCGTCCAGGAAAACGCTTGCGGTTTCAATTGTGATCGTTCCGCCGTCCGGCATGGCGTCGCGGGCGTTGACCACGAGGTTCATAATGACCTGCTGAAGCTGCCCGGCGTCAGCCCGAATCCGCCCCACGCCGGTCTCCTGGCGCAGCTCGAGTGTGATCCGCTCGTCGAGCAAATGGCGGAGCATCTCCTCGAGGTCGGTCAGGATGCGATTGGGATCGAGCACTTCCGGCGCGATAGCCTGATGGTGGCTGAAGGCCAGGAGTTGGCGTGTCAGCGACGTGGCGCGTTGCCCGGCACGATCGATCTGTACCAGGCCCATTACCAGCGAGTCGTCGGCGGGAAGTTCCGACTTCAGCTCCGCCAGCAGCAACTCGACGTTGCCGAGAATGGCGGTCAGGATGTTGTTAAAGTCGTGGGCCACGCCGCCGGCCAGTTGCCCGATCGCCTCCATTTTTTGCGCTTGGCGCAGTTGCGCCTCGAGTCCGGCCTTCTCTTCGTCGGCCCGTTTTCGCTCGGTGATCTCGCGGACTACCCCGCAGACCACTTCCTGATCACCGAGAACGAACGTGCCGGCGGAGATTTCCACCGGAAAGACGGTCCCATCTTTTCTCCGGTGATAGCACAGCGGTATCGAGTGGCGTTGGCCGCTGAGCATTTCACGTATGGACTGCTCTGATTCGTCCGGCTCCGCGGTGATCTCCCCGTGGCTGAGCTTGAGAAACTCCTCCCGTGTATACCCGTACAGGCGCACGGCGCTCTCGTTCACGTCAACGAAGCGGCGCGTGTCGGCGTCGAACACCAGGACGGCATCCGGCACCGTCGCGAACAATTGCCGGTACTTCTGCTCGCTTTCCCGCAGCGCTTCTTCCGCCCGTTGGCGCTCGGTAATCTCGTGCCTCAGCATCTGGTTGGCCGTTCGCAGCTCGCGCGTTCGCGCGGCCACGGCGGTTTCCAGGTCGCCGGCGTAGCGGTCAAATTGCAGCCGGGATGCCCGGTGCACCTGCCGTACCAGCTCGCGGGGATCGCCGGCTTTCTCGACGTATGCGAACGCGCCCAGATTCACGGCCTCCCTGGCGGAGTCAAACGAGCCGTAGGCGGTATTGATGATGACCGGGATCCGTTCGTTGAGTGCCCGCAGCCGCTCCAGGAGTTGCGTGCCGCTCAGGTCGGGCAGGCGCAGGTCCACCACCGCCACGCCAAAGTCCTCCCGTTCCAGGTGCTCCAGGGCGGCGGCGGTAGAGCAACCAGTGACTTCAAAGCCCTCATTCTGCATGATGGTAGTGAGGGTGCGCCGTTGTGACTCGTTGTCCTCGACGATGAGAACGCTGACCGCTCTCTGAACAACGGTCCTGCTTGGCATGATCCTGCTCGCTGAGTCCTCGAGACCTGTTGCTGCTGTCAGCGTGGCAACCGAATCCGAAAAGCGGCCCCACGCCCCGTGTGATCCAGCATGTCGATCGTGCCGCCGTGCCGCTCGACGATCTGGCGGCAGATCGTCAACCCCAGGCCGGTGCCTTTGGACCTCGTGGTGAAGAGCGGCTCAAAGACCCGCTCGCCTATCTCTGGCGCAACCCCCGGCCCCTCATCCTCAAATATGATCGTATCGTAATCAGCGAAGCGGCTGGTGGTAACCAGTATTTCACCCGGGCCTTCCATCGCCTGGGCGGCGTTGTTCACGATGTTGCCGACAACTTGCCGCAACTGGCTCGAATCGGCAGACACCGTGAACGGATCGGGATCCAGCGACATACGCCAGCGGATTTGCTCTGGCAGGTTGATCCGGTCGAAAGCTTCCTGGACGATCTGGCCCAAGTCCAGCGGCTGTTTGACCGGGTCCTTGGCGCGCGTCATGTCCATCAGTCCACTGATAATGCGGTCCGCAGCGGTGACCTCCTGATCGATGACGTCCAGATGCTCGGCGAGTTGTGGCTCGTTTCCTGCCAGGCGGCGCCTCAGGAAGTAGGCCGCGTTGCGCACCGACCCGAGCGGATTGCGCAAGTCGTGAGCGATGCTGGCCGACACCTGTCCGATCGTCGCCAGTCGCGTCTTGCGGACGAGCTCTTCGCGGACCTTGTCGAGCTCAGCTCGGATGCGTTCCTTCTCGTGGCGCTGCTGCTCGACCAGCCGCGCCTGCACCTCGCGGGTCGCTGCTTCGGCCCGGTCGCGCTCCCGGACGCGAGTGGCGATGCGCCGCGCCCCCAGGGCGACGCCGCCCAGGCCCAGGAGCCACAGCAACCCGTGGCCCAGCGCCAGCGTGGTCGCGTGGTCCCGCGCGATCGCCTGCAGCGGCGCCATTGGTACCGCTATACTGATCCCCCCGCGAATGTCGCCCACCTTGTAACCCTGCGCGGCGTGACATTTCAGGCAGGGCTCCTCGGTGACCAGGGGGCGCATCAGACGCAGTTGTAATTCGCCGTCGAGCGTCTTGACCAAGGTGACCTCGGTCTCGCCGCGCTCGAAGGCTCGGAGGGCCGCGGCTTCCCAGGGGTCAGGGGCGTTCTCGAGGCGGATCGGGTTGAGGCTCGTGATGTGACCCCGCAGGCCATATTGCGTCCGTGCCAGCTCGTGGACCTGACGTGTCATGTAGGCCGGATTCACCAGCGTCAGGCGCCGACCGGATGGCGTCGTGATGTTACGCTCCTCGACGTGCGAGAGGTATGGGTTGGGAGGCGTGTCCTCGCTCACCGGGACGTAGACTCCGCCGTGTTCGGCGTTCCAGTGGCGGTAGACCACGTCTTTCTCGAAGGCGGAGCGGGCTTGAATACGCGCCGCGTCTAGTGTCTCGTGCCTCTGTTGGAGCAGGCCCCAAGCGAGCATTACGACGATAAACATCGTCCAGCCTGCCGCCGAAAGCAGAACGTAGCGCCTCAGACGCACCGGCCGAATCGTGAACTTCTTAGATTGGCTCACGGCTCATCCTCGCTCGGCTTCTGCGCGCGTGGTGAAGCCTCGGATGGCCTCCGGAACAATGTGGCACGGGCATCTTGCCCGCGTTCGCACCGGCAGGATATCGGCGCCACCCATCTTGTGAGGCGCTTGAAGTAATCTGAAGGGAGTTGATGGTACATTGCGTCGTCGTGAGCTTGTGCTACGGGGCATCCGCTTCGCATCTGTCCACAGCCCCGACATGTCCAGCAGCATCGCCACCGTGTCGATTCCCGGACACTTGTTTCGCTGACAGGACGTGACTCGCATACGCCCGCAACGGGGATCCCCCCGCCAACGAGGGGTCTTGCGACACGCGGTGGAACTGATGCGCGGCCCCGAGCAAGTCATCGCACCCGACGCGACCGAGGCGCATTGTACTGTCCGCAAGCCCCACAGCCATCCTCCTCCTGAATTGTCGGGCGCGCTCCCGACACGTGTCGGAAATCGTCGCGGCTCCGAGCTACTACGCGTCGCCGACCGCAATCGCTGAGGCAACCGCGTATTCGCCCGCGTGAGAGATGGAAACGAGAATGTGATCGATCCCAAGCGTCCGCGCCAGCTCGGCGGTCCGGCGGTGCAGTGTGACCAGCGGCTTGCCCAGCGGGTCGGGCAGCGTCTCGATGTCGCGAAACTCGATCCCCCCGCGCCAGCCCGTGCCCAGCGCTTTGAGCACCGCCTCCTTAGCCGCAAAACGCCCGGCCAGCCGCACCACCGGCGTCTTGCAGTTCACGCAGTACTCCTGCTCGGCGGGCGTGTAAACGCGATCGAGAAACGCCTTGCGGTGGTCCCGCCAAACTCGCTCGATCCGCGCGCATTCGACGATGTCGATACCTTGCGAAATGATTTGCATGCATCCAGTCTAGCCGATGTCTGTAAACCAATGTAGCGGCCGGCGCCCCCGCCGGTCGGCGGGCACCACCGTCGGAACTGTGCGTAACCGTGGGGAGCGTCGCCGTCTCGGCGGCACCCGGACCGGCGAGACGCCGGGTGCCATGCCCAAGCCATAGGCGCGGGCATGTCGGGACGGTCGTAACGCATGGCCGCGCTGCGCTTGACCATGGCACCTAGCCGACGCTACCCGCTAGCTTGACACGGACCGCCCCTCCGCCGCCAGCCACGGTTCGGAATTGCGGGAACTTTCTCTTGCGGGCGGCGTCCAATCGGGAGAAAACCTAACCAGATTGCGTACCTCTTGAGGAGCCCTCCGATGAAAACCACCCGGATTCGCAATGGCATCGACGTCGTAGGCTTCCTGGCCTTGGTGGGCGGCGTGCTGTGTTTGTGGCCGACGGCGGCCGCGGCGGGGCAGGCGCGGATCCCGCCCGGTGAATTGCAGATTCTCGGCGAGGAGGGACGGCAAGTCGGGGCCTGCCCGCTGAAGCACACCGACGTTGAATCGGACATTGTCGGCTTCGTCGCCCGCACGACCGTCCGGCAAGTCTTTTATAACCCGCTCGACAAGAAGATCGAGGCGGTCTACGTCTTTCCGCTCCCACAGGACGCCGCCGTCGATGACATGGTGATGATCGTCGGCGATCGGCGGATCGTCGGGCAGATCAAGGAGCGGGGCGAGGCTCGCGAGATCTACGAGGCCGCCAAGGCGGCCGGGCACGTCGCCAGCCTGCTCGACCAGGAGCGGCCCAACATCTTCACGCAGTCGGTCGCCAACATTGAGCCGGGCGTGCAGGTCGAGATCGAGATCAGCTACGTCGAGACGCTGAAGTACGAAGACGGCGTGTTCGAGTGGGTCTTCCCCATGGTCGTCGGGCCGCGGTACATCCCCGGC
>JBHHZX010000252.1:0-6221 GCA_046758265.1 Phycisphaerae bacterium | reverse complement strand
TCCAGCGCCAACCCGCGGGCGGTCAAGCTGCCGGCCAGATTTGTCGTCAATCTCCCGCGCTGGCTCGATATGGATCCCAATGGAAAGCCGATCGATAAGGTCGGCGTGATGCCGGACATTCGCATCAATGCCGAACCGGAGAGGTTTACTGAGAGGAGCGATCCGGTGCTCAAGGCGGCGTTGAAACATCTGCGAAAGCAGTCAGAGAGCGAGAGAAAGCCGGCCAAGCGAGAGTGAACGGCTGCTACCTTGCGTTGAGCGCAAAGCACCTGATGGCAGCACGCCTTGACCCGCCAGCTTTACCGTGCGCGGCGGCCAGCGCGGGCTGAAGCCCGCGGCTCTGGTCGTTTTCCCATCACTTCTCAGTCGAGCCAGTTCGTGTACCACCAGACCACGCCCCAGGCGTTGATGAATACGCCGAGGAGGATCAAGCCGCGCATGGGCCAGGTCACGCGGGAGCCGGCCGCAACCGCGAGCAACACCATGACCGGGATCATGAAATCGAGGCTGAAACGGTAGCCGAACTGCCGCCATCCAGTGTTGTAGTACAGGAGAATCGCAATGAGGAGCAGTCCGGTGGCGATCCACGCACTGCCCACGAACGGCTCGCGTCGTCGCGGCCAGGCGCGCACCAGATAGAACAGCGCCGGCGTCGTCAGCAACACGCTCATCCCGCGGGCGTCAGGCACGGGCAGGGTTTCGTCGGCCTTCCAGCGCGGGCCGCCGAACAGCATCACGTGAAGATTGCGCGGAATGTGATAGGGGTGAAACTGCCCCCGCGCCAGGTCGCCACGTACGGCGGCGCTGACGTTCTGTTTCGCGTAGCCGAAATCGAGAGGGTTGTCAAAGCGAGCGTAGTTGTAAGCCGCCAAGCCGGCGCTGCTGACGGCGAGCGGGATGGCGGAGCGCCAGGCCCAGGCGGTCAGCCGGCGGCGCTCAGCGTGCCCAACCGTGTCGTAGAGATGTTGGACGGCAATGCCTAACAGCAGCGGCCACGTGAAGATGACGGTTGGTCGTCCCCAGAGCGCTACGGCGAGAGCGATGCCGGTGAGCCAGGGCGAACCCGTTGCGATGGCCGCCCAGACTGCCAGCGCGACGAACATCACCGTGCAGGTATGTGACAGGAACCACACCGAACCCTCCGTCGCGACCTGCCAGTGCACGCAGCCCAACGCGAACAGAAGCAGTAGCCAGCAACGGCCGCCGACGTCCAGTTCGATCCAACCGCGTCGCACCAGAGCGTCCAGGATGAGCGCGACCAACGTGACATTGATGGCGCCGCAGAGCAGCGAAAAGACGACCGTACTAGTGCCCTCGACACCGAAGGCGGCGACCCACGGCAGCATGAGCAGCGCCGGCAGCGGCGGAAACGGCACGTACCAGCGGCCGTTGTAAAAGGTCAGGTCGCTGAGGCCCGGTGGGTCAGCCAGATGAAGCTCCCCTTTGAGAAACGCGCCAGCCAGGTGGTCGAAGTATGACGAGTGGATTGTCGAAGTATGCCCGGTCAGCACGGCGGTAGCGCTGTAAGCGAGCAGGGCCGCCAGCAGGACGGCGATGGGGTGCCACGCGCGGAGGCGGTCGGTGCGGGAGGGCAAGTGGTTCTGATCGGCTGCCGGCGCTTGGGGCATTTGAGCCCTCCGTAGCGATTTGTGGTCCGCATCGCCGCGCCGCGGGTCGCGGTTCGGTACGTGCGAAGCCTAGATGGTATGATGCGCGCGGTAAAGGCTGCGGAGACGCACCATGCTGCGTGAAAGCTATCCGTTGTTTCTGGCCAACGAGCCGGTCGCCACCAGCAGCGATCTGGTGGTGACCAACAAGTACACATTAGAACCGGTGACGCGCGTGGCGCGGGCCGACAAGCAGACGATCGAGCAGGCCATCGCCGCCGCGGTCGAGGCCTTCGAGCAGACCCGCAAGATGCCGAGTTACCGGCGGCAGGGGATTCTGAATCACGTGGTTCGGCGCGTCGAAGAGCGGCACGAGGAATTGTCGCGGGCGCTGGCGATCGAAGCCGGCAAGCCGATCCGCGACGCGCGCGGCGAAGTCACCCGTCTTATCGATACGTTTCGCATCGCGGCCGAAGAGGCGGTGCGTATTACCGGCGAATACTTGCCGCTCGACATCAGCGCGCGGGCCGAGGGGTATGAAAGCATTTGCCGGCGCTTCCCGCTCGGGCCGTGCAGCTTTATCACGCCCTTCAATTTCCCGATGAATCTCGTCGCGCACAAGGTGGCGCCGGCGATCGCGGTGGGCTGCCCATGGGTGCTCAAGCCGGCTTCGGCGACACCGATCGGCGCGATCATTCTGGGTGAAATCCTGGCCGAAACCGATCTGCCGAAGGGGTCGTTTTCGATCCTGCCGTGCACCGGCGCCCAGGCCGGCCCGCTGGTCACGGACGAGCGGCTCAAGCTGCTGAGTTTTACGGGTTCGGCGGAGGTCGGTTGGGGGCTGAAGGGGCGGGCCGGCAAGAAGAAGGTTTGCCTGGAGTTGGGTGGAAACGCGGCATGCATCGTCGACAGAGATGCCGATCTCGAGTTTGCCGCCGGCCGCATCACGATCGGTGCGTTCTACCAGTCGGGGCAGAGCTGCATCAGCGTGCAGCGCGTGATTGCTCAGCGCGACATCTACAAAGAGTTGAAACAGAAACTGGTGGACCGCGCGACCAAGCTCAAGGCCGGCGACCCGCTCGACGAAGACACGTTTCTCGGGCCACTAATCACCGAGGACGATGCCAAACGGATCGAGACGTGGGTCAACGAGGCCGTCGCCGCCGGTGCGAAAGTCTTGTGTGGCGGCAAGCGGAACGGTGTGTTTTTCGAGGCGACGTATCTCGAGAATGTGGATCGGTGGCAGAAGGTGAGCTGCCACGAGGTCTTCGGTCCGGTCGCCACGCTGCAGCCGTTCGACACGTTCAAGCAGGCCGTGGCGATCGTGAACGACAGCGTGTACGGCTTGCAGGCGGGCGTGTTCACGAAGAACGTCGACCACGCCATGTATGCGTACAATGAGCTGGAGGTCGGCGGCGTGGTGGTTAATGACATGCCGAGCTTCCGCGTGGACAGCATGCCGTACGGCGGCGTGAAAGACAGCGGCTTCGGCCGCGAGGGCATCCGTTATTCGATGGAAGAGATGACCGAGCTCAAGCTGCTGGTATTGAACAAGTTGGGCAGGCTGTAGTGTTCCGTCAACCGTCAAATGATCGATGGGTGGCCTATGGCTTCAGCCGTGGGGGACACGAATGGTTCGGCGATTCGCGTCCCCCACCTCTAAAGAGATGGGCCACCCATTCGTGGATGATCCGTCAGACTAGCCGTGACGCGTGAGCTGCACGTCTTCCGCGATCCGGCGCTCGACGGGCCGACCAATATGGCCCGCGACGAGCATCTCTTGTACTCGGAGGCGTACCGGCCGGCGGCGGTCCGCATCTACGCCTGGTCGCCGCCAACGATCAGCCTGGGGTGCTTCCAGTTCTACGCCCAGGTGGCCGAATTGCCGGCGGAGGTACGTTACCTGCCGGTGGTTCGGCGGCCGACGGGCGGCGGGGCAATTCTGCATGATCGCGAAGTGACGTACTGCCTCGTTGTCGACGACAGCTTGCCGATCGCGCGTCAGGCGCCGGTCGAGCTGTACCGGCTCGTACACGGACTGTGGCGCGACGCCCTGAGCGGGAACGAGTCACGCGTCGAACTGGCGCCCGACCATTTCCCCCTGCCGTCACCACGCGGCGGCCCATTTTTCTGCTTTGAGAAGCCCGCCCGGACCGACCTGATCATTGGCAGTGACAAGCTGCTGGGCAGCGCCCAGCGGAGAATCCGCGGCCGCGTCCTCCAGCACGGTTCGCTCTTGCTGGGCCGGCGCTTCGCCGCGCATCCGGGAGCCGACCTCGGCGAACCGGAGCCGCAGCGCGTCGCGGGCTGGATCGAGGGTTTTCTGGAACGGCTAGCGCAGGGGCTGTCGTTGGAGCAGCGGCGGGGAAAATGGACGCCCGAACAGTTGGCTGACATTGAAAAACGGCGCCGGCACTACGCCAGCGACGTTTGGACCCGGCGGCGCTGACCGGGTGACCGGGATTCAAACCGGACGCGTCCCCGCGTATGATGCTCTGGTCATGTTCGAAGTCTACACCGGTGTCAAAGCCGGACGCCCGACAGTCCTACTATTGCTCACCGCCGGCGTGCTGGTGGCTACGCTTGCTTTGGCGTGGACGCAGGTGCGCGGTACCCGTGCGCTGGGCGACGAAGTCCGCATCAAAGGTACCCCGCTAACCGTGCGCCCCCCGAAAGGCTGGGTACAGAGCTCTACGGATCCGGGAGTTTTCGGCAAGCCGGTCCGCAAACGGGTCTGGGGTCGCGAAGTCTGGGCCGCGGAGCGTAAGCTCGAGTTCCATTACAACGATTACTTTGTTCAGTTTACGCGGCTGTTCCAAGCGGCCGCTGCGAACGTGTCGCGCCCCGCTCAAATTGGCGGGTGGGACGGCGTGCAGTTTCTGTTGGAACGCCGCGGCTCGCGATCGGGGGACCAGACGATTTACCGCGCGGTTTCCACCCCCTGGGGCGGTCAGATCAGCGTCGAATACACGCCTTTGGCTGAAGTCTCGCACGGGGATTTAGAGTTGCTGGACGTGGTTTGCGAAGCGGTCCAGCTAAGCGGTTCCAACTTGCGCAGCGACCCGCAGGAGACACTGGCCTACGCCGGTGTCAGGTTCCCGATCGCTCCCGGGTGGGAAGTTCTCGGACCTCAAGACGGGAGGGGGCCGGGCCTGTGGATGCAGAGGGTTGAGGCGGATCGCCCCGTCTGGGCGTTAGCAGTATTCCGCCGGTATTTGCGCCGGGGAAGCCAGCCGATCGACCTGCTGCTGGCCGAATCGAGGCAGTTGCTGCCGAGGCTCTCGCGACCCCAGGAGGCGCGTCGCGATGACGGCACGTACCTGGCTGTTACCCACAACCGCGACCTGGCACGCACCGGAAGTGTGGTCGTCTCGGTTTGGGTGGTGGCGAAATCGCGCGTCGAGGTCGCCGTCATTTATGTTCTGGCCGATCCCCGTTACGCCCGGACCGCCGACGACGCGGCGGTGGAGCTGGCGGGGACGATCGAATTCGTGTCGGAGTTCCCACGCTGAGGCGCCGCCCCAGCGCTTCGCGGGCGTCACGCGCCAACGAGTCCGGGACTATGGACGCGTTGGCGGGCGATGCCAAGAGGACGCCGCGCGGGAGCGCCGGTCCACGCCGAAGGCGCGGGCACCGGTTTGCAGGCTTGACCGGCGTCTGTATGCTCTTGGGGTAGAGACGGCAGGCGTGCCCGCCGTAGGATTGCCGCATCGTCGGGAGTCGTCGATTGTCGGTTCAGAGCGTGAAACACCCGCCCACCGAAGCTGCGCCGGACACGCGCCGCGCGCCGCGCGAATCCGCCGCGCTGGATGCAGCGGGTGAACCCACCGGCACCGTGTCCGACGCGGCCGCTGCGGAGCGCGTCGAACGCCGCGTGCTTGACGGTCTTCTGTGGACGTTTCGCGACCACTTCGGTCGCACACTCGCAGCGCTGCCGGCCGCGGCGTGGACGGATCCGGCCGGGCAGGGCTGGCAGCGGGTCAAGGACAACGCGACCCGCGCCGTCTGGCGGGCACGGATCGACGGGACGGTCTATTACCTCAAGTACTATGTTCGTCGACGTTGGTCGGGCGCGTTCAAGCGACGGTGGCGGGGACCGGCGTGCGAAATCGAGTGGAAAAGCGGCGTTTACGCGCTAAGGGCGGGAATCCCTGCCGTGCGGCCCGTCGGCTACACCGACCGCGTGGACTGCGCCGGCCGGACGTGCTCACTGCTGGTCACCGAGGCAGTCGAGCCCGCGTACCCGTTGAACGAGTATTGGGAGACACTCCGGGCCGACGACGACGCGTCGCGCCGCCGGCGTGACACCGCGTATCTGACCGACCTGCTGGCCCAGATGATCGCCCGCGCGCACCAGGCGGGCTTCGAGCATCGCGACATGCACGCGGCCAACATTCTGGTGCACCCGACCGCGCCGGGCGCCTCCGAGACGGTCTTCGTCGATTTGCACAGCGCCCGCCTGGGAATGCCGCTTGACGACCGGGCCGTGGTCCGCAACCTGGCCCAGCTCAATCAGTGGTTTCGGCAGCATAGCCGCATCAGCGACCGGCTGCGTTTCTTGCGGCGGTATCTCCGGTGGCGAAACGAGTACGAGCAGGCTTTCGCGCCCGCCCG
>JBHHZX010000251.1:0-6269 GCA_046758265.1 Phycisphaerae bacterium | reverse complement strand
AGTTGCGTTCAGGGCGGGTACGACGGTATCGGCAACATCGACGCCGATCCGCTGTTTGTCGATCCTGACGGGCCGGACAATGATCCGAATACCTGGGAAGACAATGACTATCGCCTCTCGGTCGGGTCGCCGTGCATTGATGCCGGCGACAACGACGCGGTCCCGCCGGACATCGCTGACCTCGACGGCGATGGAGACGTCGACGAACCGATTCCGTTCGACCTTGATGGCAACCCGCGCTTCGTTGACGACCCCGGCATGCCCGATAGCGGAAACGGCACACCGCCGATCGTCGATATGGGGGCGTACGAGTTTCAGGGCGAAACGTGCTTCGGCGATCTGGACGGCGACGACGACATCGATCTGACGGACCTCGCGCAGCTGCTCGGCAACTATGGCACCACGAGCGGCGCGGTTTACACCGACGGAGACCTCGATCGCGAGGGCGACGTGGACCTGGCCGACCTCGCGGCACTGCTGAGCGTCTACGGCACGAGCTGTCCGTAGCATGGCGGCCGGGTTCGGCCTGGAATTGGCAACCCGATTTCTGCTACACTGGCGACGTCGGAGCGTGTGTGGCGCGTTCCGGCCTTTCGCTGAAAGTGCGGTGAAATCTGCGCGTGTGCGCCTTGTGGAGGGAGTTTCCATGTCGAAGCGAATCTGTGTCCTGGTTCTCCTCGCCTTGTTTGTCGCCAACGCCGGGGCTGACGAGATTGAAGACATCATCAATCAGGCCTCTTTGGGCGAGTTTCACTCGTACTTACGGGTGCTCACGGGCGTCGACCCGGTCCCCGGCGACCCGCCGGTTTACCTCGAGAACCGTTGGTCGTTTGGGGAGGACATTCACGTGGCGGCGGACTGGATCCTCGACCATTTCGGTGCGTTGGGGCTCGTCGCGTCCTTTCATACCTTTGATCCCGCGTACGGGCCGAACGTCATCGGCGAGCTGGCCGGCACGACACGCCCCGACGACATCTACATCTACTGCGGGCACTACGATACGTATCACGCCGGCGACCAGTTACACGCGCCGGGTTGCGACGACAACGGCAGCGGAACGGCAACCGTGCTGATGGCCGCGCGGATTCTTTCGAACTACGAGTTCGAGGGGACGATCCGCTTTATCGCCTTCGCGGGCGAGGAGCAGTGGATGGTGGGCAGCCTGGCGTATGCCGCCGATGCGTACGCCGCGGGCGAGAACATCGTCGCGGCCATCAACCTGGACATGTTCCTGCACCCCGGTTTTGACAACCAGGACCCCGACCCGGACTACGACCTCGACATCGGCGGCAACGACGCCTCGCAGTGGCTGGCCCAGAATCTCGCCTTACGTTTTGAGGCTTACACGCCGATCAACTTCGAGATCCATAACAGCGACGGCTTCGTATCCGACCAGTGGGCGTTCTGGCAGTACGGCTACGACGCGGTCGGCTTGATCGAGAACACGCCGCAGGAGATCTGGGGCGGCTCGAACGACGCCTACCACCAGCTCAGCGACACGCTGGACAACCCCGACTACGACTGGGACTTCGCGCTTCACACGGTTCGCGGCAGCATGGCGGGGCTGGTCAGTTTAGCGGGGGTTCTGCCGTGCTTCGGCGACCTCGACGGCGACGCCGATGTCGATCTGGCTGACCTCGCGCAGCTGCTGTCCAACTACGGCACGACCGAGGGCGCGGCCTACGAAGACGGCGACCTCGACTTCGACGGCGACGTGGACCTGGCCGACCTGGCCGCACTGCTGGCCGTCTACGGAGCTACGTGTCCATAGGTGCCGCCGCAGGCTCGCGACGTCGCGCGCACGGCCTGGCCCAGCCAGATCCGACCCTGGCGGCTGTCCCAACTGACCTGGGATCAGGCTGTCATTTCTCGTCGGTTTGCATTAACCTAAGAGAAGCAATTCTTGCCACCGTGAAGCATGCGTAAGGAGGGTAACCATGACGCCGACGCGTCAGAATTGCGAGCACCCCCGGGCCCACGAATGGAGGTGGGCCGGGCGACGCCCAGGGCCTGGTGGACGGACGCGTGCGTCAGCCATCTTTCTGATCGGTGGCCTGCTGGGGGCTCTCATGCACCCCGATGCGGTCGCGGACGACTGGAATACCGGCGTCGGTAAGAACAGCGCCCGCTACAGCCGGTCCGCCGAGGTCGGGCCGACCGATCCCGAAGTGCTGTGGCAGGGCAGCCGGCCAGCGATCGTCGCACAGCAGGGCGTTGCCGCCGGCGATCTGTTCGTCGCGCCGCGGATCGAGTCGTTCACCATCCCGACCGGAACGTGGATTGTCGCCCATGACCTGTACAGCGGCGCCGAACGCTGGGCGGTCCAGTTGCCGTTCAACGCCGAGGACGAATGGCGTAGCCGCGTGTCGGCGATTCGCGACGGCCACGTCTACGCCACGCGGGCCGGCAACACCAACTTCGCACCGCTCTACGCGCTCGACGCTAACGACGGCTCGATCATCTGGGAGTCGCAGGACCCCATCGACGAGTCCACGACCGAGAGCCCGGCCTTCGCAGACAACGGCGACATCATCGCCGGCAACTTCCACAGCCTGATGCGCATCAGCAAGGACGACGGCACGACCGTCTGGAGCATGCCGCGCTCTTCGCCCACGACCGGCGGCTCCTCGGCCGCGGTGTTCGGCGACCGCGTCTATATCTGGGAGGCCTCCGCCGAGGGCCCGACGGTGACGGCCTTTGACATTGCCGATGGTACCGAGCTGTATTCGTCGGAGGGGATCGGCGGGGGATTCATCCAGCAGCTTGGATTGCTCGCGGGGCCGGACGGCACCGTCTACGCCCCGCGGACGCAGAACAACCCGATCACCGACTACTTCGTCGCGCTAGAGGACACCGGAAGCGCCCTGGTGGAAAAATGGCGCGTGCCGCTGGGCTACGTCCCGTTCGCTTCGTTCGGCGTGGGACCCGACAATTCGGTCTACACTTACGTGACGAGCGAAGACGGCGGCAACCACTACTTGACCGTTCTCCGGCTGGATCCGGAGACTGGCGCGACGCTGGACACCTCGCCCCCGCTGGCCACCGACTTCCCGTCGCAGCCGCGTATTGCCATCGACGGATATGGAAAAGTCTTCCTGACCAACGGCGGCTTCAGCCACGGCACGTTGTACGCGCTTGACGCCGACCTGACGCTGCGCTGGTCGGTGTCGATACCGAACGTCAATGTGGGCGGGCCGGTCATCGGCCAAGGTGGCGTTCTGGTGGTTTGCGGCATCGGAACGAACGTCGTTGCATACCGGACCGAGCCTTGCCTCGGCGACCTCGACGGCGACGGCGCCGTCGATCTGTCCGACCTGGCACAACTGCTCGCCAACTATGGGGCAACCACTGGCGCAGGCTTCACGGAAGGTGATCTCGACAGTGACGGAGACGTGGACTTGGCCGACTTGGCGGCGCTGTTGAGCGTCTACGGTACCACCTGTCCGTAGCCGCCACAGAAACCTTTTCGCTTCCTGCGCCCGGATGCCCGCGTTATGCTTCCGGTGTCCGAACCGCCCTGCGGCGCTAGCGGTGACGCGCGAGCGCTGGGGTCCCTAGCCTGAGGCGACGCCGTCGGAACTGGAGGGCCCACCAACGTTGAACGGATCGTACGACAACTGTCACAAGCACGAGCGTCCTTGGTTTCTCTTGCCCTCGTTTCGGCCTCGGTCTCGCCCTATCTGTCCCCTTTTTCAACGGACTCCTATCGCTGAAACAGGAGAGGCGACATGAGGAAGACTCTGTTCTGGGCTGTCGTGTTCATGGCAAACACGCCGTGCCATGCGCAAGAATTTACCTTAACCGATGCCAAAAGGGAGCTCACTGCCGCAAGAGCAGAGGTGAAGAAGGTAGTTACCTTCTGCCCATACTGCAAGACCGCCGGCACGATCGAAGGGGAAGTATGTATCCATTGCAAAGGACAAGGAGTAATACTCAAGTCCGAGCAGAAGCTTATCAGCCACAAAGCGTACTTGCAGAACAGGGCCGAGCAGGCGGGCCTTCCGCGAGACAAGTACGCGGAATTCGACATAGCGAAAAGGCTGGAGAAGTTCGAGCAAGACATTGAGCCGGAAGCCTTCAAGATGCTCGCGGCCTATGTCGGTTACGTGAAGACGTATCGAAAGAACAGGCAGCTAATAAAAGAGGATGAAAAGTTCGCGCGGAAGGCGGAGAGGGTAATTGAACAACTAGACGCGCTCATCGAGCGGCACGGTCGCCGTCTCCGTATTCCGAGTATGAGACTGCTGTATGAGGACGAGCCGGCCGGAAAGGTCGGAGCCTTCAATCTCTACGGTAAAAAGGGGCAGCTACAGATTGATGGTAAAGACGTAGAGTGGTTGGAGATGCGCACACTGAAGGAATACTCTATTCTTGTCGTGACGGGCGAGGCGAAAAAGAGAGCGGGATTCATAGTCGCTGAAATCATCGGAAAACAAACCTATCGGACGGAGGGCGGGAAGAAAATAAAGGGAATTCTCATGCAAGCTTATTGACGGTGCAAGCGGCGCGACCGGAGGGCATCGAGGCTCCCACCATTTACTCAGTCTTCCCCGGCCGACGAGGCGGTGCCTCCAAACGGCAAAAGGCGGTTGCTCGCAGCATTCGGCAGCAGAAAACGCAATTGCGGGCGTGGCCCGAGGACGATCACGGTTCCAGGCCGACGCGGTGCAGCAGGTCGGCAAACCGCGGGTCGGAGCGCAGGCGGTCGTAAATCGGGTCCGCTTTCAGGTCAAGCAGGTAGCTGTCGCGCTCCTCGCAGGCCTTGTCCAGCCAAGCGAACGCCTGATCCCTTTCGCCCAGAGCCGCGCAGATGATTGCAAAGAGACAAGGCGGAACATACTTTTGCTTTGATACGTCGTTCAACTCGCCGAGGATTTTCCGCGCCTTGTCTGGCATTCCGGCCGCGGCATAGACCTGTGCGAGATGGGCGACATGTTTCGGCGCGCCCCCTGAAAGACTTGCGGCACGCTTCAGCTCGGTAATGGCTTCCTCATACATGGCGAGTTGCCCGTAAGCCCACCCGAGCAGGTAGTGCGCGATCTCGAAGTTCGCATCCATCTCGAGTGTCTTTCGGTATTCTTCTATTGCCTGGTCGTATTGGCGCGACCAGTAGAAAACCATTCCCGTGACCGTGTTGATGATGAGCGAGAGCGGATCAAGCTCCTGGGCTCGTTTGATCTCGATCACCGCCTCATCCAGGCGCCCCGTGCGCCCGAGGAAAAGGGCATGCCAGTGGCGCGCCGTCGCGTACCCGGGATTCAGCCCGATGGCCTGGTTGAATTCCCACTCGGCCCGCGACCTGTCCCAATCATACTGCCATACGGCCATGGCGAGCGAGGCATGTGCCTCGGCAAGCGTGTCGTCGATCTCCAGGGCCTTCGCCGCCGCCGCCTTCGCCTTCGGGTAAGCCTCCGCCGGCCGAAGAATCCCGTAGTCGGCCAGGAGGCTATAGGAGTCAGCCAGCCCGGAATAGGCCAGTGCGTAGGTCGGGTCTTTTTCGATGGCCTGCTGGAAGTACTCGATGGCCGTTCTGAATCCCGCTTCCGTCCGCTTGTTCCAGTAGTAGCGGCCCTTGAGATAAGCTTCGTAGGCCGCGGGGTTCACCGGCCGGACACGGGCCAGCCGAGCCTGCTCCTGGGGGGTCACCGTGATCCGGATCTCCTTGGCGACGGCGCGGGCCACCTCGCGCTGCAAGCCCAGGATGTCGCGCATCTCGTGCTCGTAGCTATTGGCCCAAAGGTGCTGATCAGTCGCCGCGTGGATCAATTGCGCCGCAATCCGCACTCGTCCGCTGTCGCGCACAACCGAACCCTCGACGACGGCGTCTACGCTCAACTCGCGAGCAATCTGCGGCAGCGGCTTGTCCGTTCCCTTGTAGCGCATCACCGACGTGCGCGAGATGACGCGCAGCTCACTGATCTTCGCCAGGTCGGCGATCAACGCATCGGTCATCCCGTCGACGAAGTAGTCCTGCTCGGGATCACCCGAGAGGTTCGCCAGCGGCAGCACCGCCAGCGATTGGATGCGGCCCGGCGCGGCCGGACCGAACAGCCGGTCCCGCCAGCCGCCTACGTTCCGCGCAACCAGCGCCGCCGCGACGACGACCACCGCCAGGCTCACCGCCGCGATTCCCAGCCGTGTGCCCAGCCGAGCCGTACCGGCAACCGGGTGAGTCTGCAAACCCCTCGCGTCGCTTGCAATGGCTCTCAAGTCAAAGGCGAGATCGCGCGCTGACTGAAACCGCTCCTCCGGCCTCTTTTCCAGGCAGT
>JBHHZX010000250.1:0-6297 GCA_046758265.1 Phycisphaerae bacterium | reverse complement strand
CCATTGTGAGATCCCTTCGTTTGATAGACGGCGACCCCACGTCGGCTTGCCGTCAGAGGCACGATTATTCGCCGCCAACAAGTGCACTAGACCGCAATCGATTCCTCCACCGCCTGCTTTTCGCGGACCGCCTTCAGGATCTTTTCCGGCGTGATGGCGAGGTCCTTGATCCAGACGCCGATGGCGTTGGCGATCGCATGAGCGACGCCGCCGGCGACCGGCAGCGTGGCGCCTTCGCCGACTTCTTTCGCGCCGAACGGCCCGCGGGGTTCAGATGCCGCGATACACTTCCCGGCGATGGTCCACCGCCGAAATGACGACGACTCGCTGGCCGTCGTCAACCGAGTAGAGGATACGGTATTGCCCCACACGCAAGCGATAGTCTTGCACGCCACGCAGCTTCTTCGAAGCCGGCGGCCTGGGATCGGACTCTAGCCTCAGAATAGCCTGCGTTATCCGCCGAAATATCCTATCAGGCAGGCGGTCCATCTCCTTCTCGGCCGAGCGCTTGATGCGGATCGTGTACCCGCCGCGTCTGCTCATCGCCCTTTTCGTCCGGAGAGATAATCGCGAAACGGGCGCGACGGCTCGGTCCGGCGTCTGGCGATCAGCGCGAGGTCAAGGATGTCCCGCGCGAACGCCTTCTCGCGGGCGATCCTGACCAGCACAGCATCGCGCTCGGCCTTGGGCAGGGCCTTCAGCGCCGTCAGGAACACGTCCGCCGTGGCCGCTTGGGCCTTCGTCATGTTGTTGTACCTCCGTCTGCTCGCGAGTGACTCAGTTTCGTCGGCTACCACGCCCACCTGCGTGGCAGGCTTACGCCTCCGCGCACATCCTATCTCGAACAGTGTACCATCCCCACACGACCTGGCGCGCTACACCGCCACCGATTCCCCGGCTGCTTGGTTCTCACGGATCGCCTTCAGGATCTTCTCCGGCGTGATCGGCAGGTCCTTGATCCAGACGCCGGTGGCGTTGGCGATCGCGTGGGCGACGGCGCCCAGGACCGGCAGCGTGGCGCCTTCGCCGATTTCCTTGGCGCCGAACGGGCCGCGGGGCTCGAACGAATCGACGATGCCGCTGAAGATCTGCGGGGCGTCCTTGATGGTCATAATCAGGTAGCCGTGCAAGTTCGGGTTCAGGATCTGGCCCTTTTCGTCGAACTGGACTTCCTCGAGGATGGTTTCACTGGCGCCCATCACCACGGCGCCCTCGACCTGACCGTGAACCGCGCGCGGGTTGATCGGCGTGCCGCAATCGTGATAGTCGGTGAAGCGCTCGATCTTCACTTTTCCGGTCTCCAGATCCACCGACAGCTCGCAGACCGAGGTGCCGAAGGAATACGCCGGGCTGGTACCGACCGTGGCGCCCTTGTAATCGCCGCCGAGACCCTCCGGCGGCTTGTAGCATCCGGTACCGACCAGTGGGCCGTTGTCGTTGAAGTACTTCCGGGCGACCTCTTCCCACGGGACGCTATGCGATTCATCAACAACGGGGGTGGCACGGACAAGCTCAGCTTGTCCGTGGCACCCGGCGAACATTTTGCCGTTACGGGCAACGACTTCGGATTCGTCGCAGCCGAGCATCTTCGCCGCGTAGGGTCGCATCTTATCAACGACGGCCGCGGCCGCCCGCGAAACTGCGTGACCGCCCATCAAGGTGACGCGCGAGGAATACGCTCCAAGATCAAGCGGCGAGATGTCGCTGTCTTCGCTGCGGATACGCACGCGCGAGGTTGGAATTCCCAACGACTCGGCACACATCTGTGTCAAAACGGTGTCGCTGCCCTGGCCGATGTCAGCGGCTCCGATCAGCAGCACCGCCGCCATGCCGTCTTCGCTGATCTTCACGATGGCGTTGGCGTGCGGGAAAGGTGACTTCTTTTGAAAGGGCTCGCGCGGTTTTTCATGCGAAAGCTGGACCTGGCCGCGGTAAATGCAGTAGCCCGCTCCGGAGACGAAGCCGCCGCAGCCGACGCCGATGCCTCTCCGCACGTTGCTCCGCGCGGACTGAAGTCCGCGGCTCGCCGGTTTGTCTTTGGAATAACTGCGGTACTTCTCGCGCCAGCCGCTTTTCTCACAGGCCGCGTCGAGTGTGGCCAGAAACTCGCAACTGCCGATGTCCAGGTCGTTGACGGTGCGGGTATTGGGCGTCATGGCGTTGCGGCGACGGATCTCGATCGGATCGATGCCGAGGTCGTCGGCCACCATGTTCAACAAGCACTCGAACGCGAATCGCGGCTGCGGCACGCCGTGCCCGCGCATCGCACCGCAGGCCGGCTTGTTGGTCATCACGCGGTAACCGTCATACTTATAGCTAGGAATGTGGTATAGCGTGGGCATCATACTGCCGGCATAGTAGGCGGTTGCCACGCCGAACGACGTATAAGCCCCGCCGTCCAGGTAAATCTCGCTCTTAAACGCTCTGATCTTTCCGTCGCGGTCGACGCCGAGCTTGTACTTCATGTGTTGCTTGTGGCGGCCACGGCCGTGGCGGAACATCTCTTCGCGGGAGTACACCATCTTGACCGGTCGGCCGGTCCTCTTGCTGAGGATCGCGGCGCAGAGGTCCAGCGGCGTCGTTTCGGCCTTGCCCCCGAAGCCTCCACCGACGGCGGGGCAGATCATGCGGACCTTACCCAGCGGAATGCGCAGCACGTGGGCCATCATGTATTGCACGTAATGCGGCACCTGCGTGGAGCTATAGAGAACGAGCGTGCCATCGTGATCCCAGGTCGCGATCGAAGCGTGCGGCTCGAGCGCGGACTGGTACACGTGGTTACCGGTGAATGTCTCCTCCCGAACGTAATACGACTCGGCAAAGCCCGTTTCGACGTCGCCGAAGCTCTGATCGACGTGCGTGTTAATGTTGTTCTGGTAGCGTTCGTGAAGCTGCGGGGCACCTTCGGCGACCGCCTCGAACGGGTCGAAAACCGCCGGAAGCTCTTCGTATTCAACCTCGATGAGTGCCAGCGCTTTTTCTGCGGTCTTTGCGTCAATCGCTGCAACGGCCGCCACTTCGTCGCCGACGAAGCGAACTTTGTCTTTGGCGAGGACATGTTCGTCATAGCGGGCGGGTGAGACGCCATACAGCGTGTCCGGCACGTCGGCACCGGTGATCACCGCAACCACGCCGTCGAGTGCTTTCGCCTTCGAGACGTCGATCCGCTTGATGCGGCCATGGGCGATCGGCGAGCCGAGGATCTTGCCGTGGATCATGTTCGGCAGCGAAATGTCGCCGGCATACATCGCCCGACCGCTAACCTTGTCGGCGGCGTCGACGCGCGGGATCGAAACTCCGACGGTGTTGTATTCTGAACGAGGAGCCGCGGGCTTTAGCCCGCGCGGATCTTCGTGGTGCGGAGCGTCCTCACTGTTCGCTGCGCCGCGCGGGCTGAAGCCCGCGGCTCTTAGCGCGCTTCGCTCCACTTCCTCTTCCGCGCAGGCGCAGGTCTTGCGGTATTTGTCGCAGCGCTGAACGGCCCGCAGGATACCTGCGTAGCCGGTGCACCGGCACAGGTTGCCGGCCAGGGCGTCTTTGATCTCATCACTGGTGGGTTTGGGATTCTTATCCAGCAGGGCGGTTGCCGCCATGACCATGCCCGGCGTGCAGTACCCGCACTGGATAGCCCCCTCGTAAACGAACGCCCGCTGGAGCGGGGTCAGCCCGCTGGTGCGGGTGAGGCCTTCGACGGTGGTGATGACCTTTCCCTCCATCTCGCCGGCGAGCAGCAGGCAACTGTTCATCGCCTCGCCGTCGACCAAGACCGTGCAGGCCCCGCAGTCGCCGACGTTACACCCCTTCTTGGTCCCGGTGAGACGTAGCTTGTCGCGCAGGACGTCGAGTAGCGTCTCGCCTGGCTCGACGGCGACGGCGTATGTGTCACCGTTGATCGCGAGATTCCGTGAGAGAGCCATTAGCGGGCCTCCTTGGCACGCCGGTACGCAGTGGTCAACGCCCGCTTGGTCAGCACGCCAACTAGGTCGCGTCGGAACTCGGCCGAGCCGCGCACGTCGGAGATCGGCTCCGCCGCCTGCATGGCGGCCTCAGCCGCACCGCGGAAAGCGTCCTGGTCGGCCGAATGACCGACAAGTTCAGCACCCGCCGGCTCGACCAACATCGGTACGGGTGCGACGGCGCCGAGCACGATGCGCGCGTCTCGCACGGTGCTGTCACCGTCAAGCAGGAGGCCAGCAGCAACGGCGGCCACCGCGATGGCGTTGCCGTCGCGCAATGCGAACCGGGCGTAGGCGGCGCCGAACCCCGGAGGGAGTTTCGGAACCAGGATCGCCGACAGCACCTCGTCGTCGCGCCGGACCGTCTGGCGCGCGCCGACGAAGAATGAATCCAGCGGCACTTCACGCTCGCATTTTGGCGACCAGAGCACGACCGAGGCGTTCATCGCCGTCAGAATGGGGGGGAGATCGGCGCACGGAACCGCGCTGGCGATGTTGCCACCGACCGTGGCAACCTTGCGGATCTGCGGCGCCGCCATTTCGCGGGTGGCGTCAAGCAGCGGGGAAAACCGTTCGCGTACGATTGGTGAGCGGCCCAGTTGCGTGATGGTCGTCAGCGCCCCGATGCGCAAGTTGCCATCCACTTCGGATATGCCACGCAGCGTGTCGATTCGATTGATGCAGACAAGATGCCCGACGCCAATTCTGCCCGTCTTGAGATCGACAAGCAAGTCGGTGCCGCCCGCGAGCAGGTGGGCATTCGGTGCGTAGCGCTTCATCAAAGCCGCTGCCTCCTTCAGCGTGGTGGCTTCGTGCAGTTCGAAGTCAGGCAGGTGCACGGTCAGACTCCTGCTGCGCACTAGTGATCTGCTGTCAAAAGCGAGCGCGCCCGAGGGTTCTGGCCTGCGCGGCGCCGCGCCTGTTAACCCCCGCGGCTCGACGCTCCGAGTACGCCATGAAGAAACTGCGACGTAATCTGATTGGCGACGGTGGTCGGCGAGCAGCCGCGTTTCGGGACGTACCAGCGGTAGAGCCAGTTCAACATGCCGAAGAGGGACATGGTGGCCACGTGCCGGTCGAGCGTCCCGTCAGCCGCCTGCATATCGAAGATCCGGTCCACGATGCCGCGCGTAAGGTCATAGTACTCGCGTCGAAGCCGGCGGGTCTCCTCATAAGCTTCTCCGGTCAGGGAATCGAGTTCGTGGGAGCAGGTCTTGAGGGCGGCCATGTTGGCGGCGAAGTAGCCGACGTGGGCGCGCACCATGACGCGCAATTGCTCGATCGGGTCGGCCACCCCGTGCAGCTTTTCTCGAAGGCCGGTCACGAGCGAGTTGAACGTGCGGAACTGGATGAGGAACAGCATTTTTTCCTTGCTGTCGAAATAATGGTACAGCCCGGCCAGGCTGACGTCGGCGGCCTTGGCGACCGACCGCATCGAGGCCTTCTCGTAGCCGACCTGGGCAATCAGGTCGGTGGCGGCCTCCAGGACGTGGTTGAGCCGCTCGTCGTAACTTTCCCGTACGTCGGAACTTCGGTTGGCCACAGCCAATCACCTTTTCGTCCGAACGCTCGTTCTGCGTTTTGGCGCTCCCATGCTGAGACGATCTCCCAATAGGCGAACACGCGCTTGAGTTCACTATGCCGCGGAGCTCGGGTGCTGTCAAGCGGAAACCGCACCGGAAGCGCTTGACGCGCCGGGCCTGTCTGCCATAATCCCGGCAGTACGCTGCGTTCAGCACAGGCGATGATGGGGAAGGCGGGTTCGGGTCGTCAGCGTCGTACCGGTCGAACGTTCGTTCGTCTGACTGGTCGGGTTGACCGTGTGTCTGGACGCGACGAGTCGTGTCTGTCTGCCCTTGCTCGGAGAAGCCCGTTATGAGTCTGTTCCCCACCCGCAGCGCCGAATCTCTCCAGTTCAAAGAGGTTCGATACGAGAAGCGTGACTGGGTCGCCCGGGTCACGATCGACCGCCCACACAACTTCAACGCCTACAGCACACCAGCCCTGCAGGAGTTGACGAGGGCCTTTCAGGACGCCTCCTGGGACGACCAGGTGGCGGTCGTGGTGTACACCTCGATGGGTCACCAGGCATTCTGCACTGGAGGCGACGTCAAGGAATACCAGAAGGAGTACACGCAGAGGCCCCGCGACTACTGGAAGTACATGTGCTGCTTCAAGGGCTATATCGAGTCGATCACCAACTGCGCCAAGCCGGTGATTGCCCGACTGAACGGGATGGCGGTCGGGGGCGGCAACGAGAGCCAGCTCGCCTGCGACCTGGCCGTGATGGGCGAGCACGCGTTCATCGCCCAGGTCGGGACGAATGTCGGGTCGGTGGCCT
>JBHHZX010000249.1:0-6342 GCA_046758265.1 Phycisphaerae bacterium | reverse complement strand
GTGGATCCGGCTGATCTGGAAGCGCTGCTCGATGCGTATGGCGCCTGCGAGGGCGACCCGAACTACGACCGGAACGCCGACTTCGACGGCAACGGCTGCGTCAATCTCTGGGACCTGGCCATCTTGCTGTCCAACTTCGGGGCGGGTATGTAGCGTCAGTCCCCGGCGTCGGCGCCCGGGTGGCATGTCCGGGCGAAGCGCGGACATGCTCGCCTGCGCCGAGCATGCCACCCCGGCCGCGCGAGGGCGCGGGCCGCTACCTCGTATGCCCGGCCCGCGCAATGCGGGCCGAGGCTGGCAGCGCGCACCGTCGCTCCGCCCGACGATGTTTGCGGCCTTCCCTTGAGCGCAAAAACGAACAGCGGTCGGCGAGATCGCCGAGCGCTGTTACGTGAACGGAATCTGTTGTCGCTTGTTCGCGGGCGAGTCTACTTGCTGGCGCGGTGGATCAAGTAGGCTTCAAGCTGCAAAAGGGCATTGCCGCACATCCGCGCGACATCGGCCAACTGTCGCATGCTCGAAACCTCCTCGATCTGCTCCTCGACGTACCAGTTGAGGAGGTTGCGGGTTCCGTGGTCCTTCTCGCTCTCGGCCAGCGTGCACAGTTCGTGAATCTGCTTGGTCACGGTCTGTTCGTGCTCGACGGCGGCCTCGATCGCGGCCAACACCGTGGGGTACTCGGCCCGCGGCGCGGGCAGCGGCTGCAATTCTACGCTGCCGCCGACCTCGAGGATGTAGTCCACAATCTTCAGCGCGTGTTCGCGCTCTTCCTCGGCCTGTTTGCGGAAACGCTTGGCGAGCAGTTGCAACGCCTTGCCCTCGAACATACACGCCATCGCGAGGTACGTCTGTGAGGCGTTGAGCTCGTTGGTGATCTGCTCGCAGAGCTGCTTGTTCATCTTTTCAGAAATCATCATCGTTCCTCACCATTTCTACTGCCATCGGCAAATCTTTCGGATCGACCCACCCTGAGTTTACACGGTCGAAGCCGACGCATCCGCGCGGCTCAATCTAAGTCGCAGATTCTATTCACAGTTCAAGGGTACTGCCAAATGCCACGTCGACTCGAATGCGGAAATCGTGGCGAAACACCTGACCATCTGTTTGCGCTATTGCGCAAAGAGCAAGCCCACCAAACCGTCGCGGGCCCGCGTGAGACGCGTCACGTTGCGGCGAACGCGCTCCGCGCGCCGACGATGGCGGCGCGTTTCGTCGGCGATGGCCTGCAAGTCCAGCGCGGCACAGCGTCGCTCGACCTCGTCGATGATTTCCGGCGGCCATAATTGCCCTGCGCGGATCTGCGCGCCGGCCGGCCAGCGGCCCACCGCGTCGAGCAGCGGCCGCAACGACTTGTACAGGGCGCGCGCGGCGACCTGGCGTTGTGACGGGTTGCCGCTGCGGGCCCAGTGCAGCAATACGTTGACGTCCTGCACGTCGTCGAGATCGAGCCGGCCCTGCGCAATGCCGATCTGCTCCCAAGGCCGTTCCCGTTGGGCACGCGTCTCGACCAGCGTGCGAAAATGTTGCGGATCACAACGGGCCGCAGCGAGCCAGGCCGCCGCTCGGACGTACCCGCTGGGGTCGGCGTCGATGGCCGACTCGATGGCGGCAAAGTTGCGTGGATCGCCCAGCTTGCCGAGAGCGTAGGTATACGCCTCCCGCACGTCCGGATCGGGTTCGTCCCCCAATACGCCTCGGACCAAGAACGCTTCGAGACTGAGCTCGGGCCGTCCGATGATGGCCCAAGCGGCTTGCTTGCGGCTCTCCGGGTCGGGCGATCGGAGCGCCTGGAGCATCTCCGTACGATAGCGGAGATTACGTGCCCGCGGGCTCAGTAACGATTGCCAGGCCACCACCGTCACCACGATGCCCGCCCCCGCCACGATAGCTCGTGCAGGCCACTTTCTGCGAACCGTCTTCACGCTGAATATCCTCTCCGCCGCAAACGCGTCGCAGAGCGCTTGAATTGCCCGGCGGGCAACCAGAGGGTAAACTACGCCCGGACCGATGGTTTTGTAAACGGATCAGCTCGATGCCCAAGGTAATTTCCGCGAAGTTGGAAGCCGGGCCGTACCGTTTCGCCCTTGTGGTGGCCCGCTTTAACGAATTCATCACCAGCAAGCTGGTCGATGGCGCGATCGACGCTCTCGTCCGGCACGGTGCCGACCGCGAGAACATCACGCAGGTCTGGGTGCCCGGCTCGTTCGAGCTCCCGCTGGCGGCCCAAAAGCTGGCCCGCTCGGGCGACTACGCGGCGGTGGTCTGCCTCGGCTGCCTGATTCGCGGCCAGACGCCGCACTTCGAGTACATCGCCAGCGAGTGCGCCAAGGGCATCGCCCGGGTCTCGTTGGGAACGGAAGTCCCGGTGACGTTCGGGGTGATCACGGCGGACTCGCTGGAGCAGGCCATCGATCGGGCCGGGACGAAGGCCGGCAACAAGGGTGCCGACGCCGCTCTCGCTGCGGTCGAAATGGTCAACTTGTTGGCGGCGTTGTCAAAGTAGGCTCGGACAATTTCCCCGTTGAAACGACGGCGACAAGCAATACCGATCAGGAGACGCTCGCGGGCGCGCATGCTGGCGCTGCAGGCCTTGTGCGCCTTCGAGGCGGTCGGCGAGCCGTTTGACAAGCAACTGAACGAGTTTCTCAGCGACGAGCAGACTTTGGCCGACCTCGACATCGAGTTGCCCGCGCCCCCGGGGTTACTGGAGTTTGCCCGCACCCTGGCCCAAGGCACCTGGACCCGGCGACACGTGCTCGACGAAAAACTCTCGCAGACGGCGGCGCACTGGAGCATCTCGCGCATGACACCGGTGGACCGCAACATTCTGCGAATGGGGTTGCACGAGTTGCTGGCGCATCCCGACACGCCGCCGCAGGTAGTGATCAACGAAGCGATCGAGTTGGCCCGCCGATTCGGGGATGCGGACTCGCCGGCGTTCGTGAATGGTGTGCTCGACGCGGTACGGCGTGCGTGCGCCGGGGCGTCGAATTCGTCGGCTGACGGACCGGCAGACCCGAAGATCGCAAACGAAACGGAAGGCCGCGATGGGGCTGTTTGATAGGTTTAAGAAGGGACTGAGCAAAACGCGTGACAAGCTGGCCACCGGGCTGCGCGGCGTGTTGTCGTTCGGCCGTAAAATCGACGAGACGCTGCTGGACGAGCTGGCTGATGCGATGCTGACAGGCGACATGGGCCCGCGGGCGGTCCTGGCGTTGCAGGATGAAATCCGCGACGCCTGGAAAGCCGGCCAGATCGAGCAGGCCCAGGAAATCCTCCCCTTCCTTAAGCAGCGTATAGCGCGTACGTGGGGCGCCGGCGATCGCCAGCTAAAGCTGGCCCCGTCCGGACCGACGGTCATCTTCGTGGTCGGCGTGAACGGCTCCGGAAAAACCACCAGCGTCGCCAAGCTCGGCAACTATCTCGTCAAACAGGGCAAGTCGGTGCTGCTCGGGGCCTGTGATACCTTCCGCGCCGCCGCCATCGAGCAGTTGGTGATCTGGGCCGAGCGTGGCGGCGTGGATATCGTCAAGCACCAGCCGGGCAGCGACCCGGCGGCGGTGGCGTTCGACACTTGCGAAGCCGGGCGCGCCCGCGGCGTCGATGTCATTGTGCTGGACACCGCCGGGCGCCTGCACACCCAGGAGCACCTGATGCGCGAGCTCGGCAAGATCCAACGCGTGGTGGGCAAGCAGATTCCCGACGCGCCCCACGAAGTCCTGCTCGTGCTCGACGCGACCATCGGACAGAATGCGCTCCAGCAGGCCAAGGTGTTTTCCAACGTGGTCGAGGTGACCGGGTTGTTTTTGGCCAAGCTCGACGGGTCGGCCAAAGGCGGGATCGTGGTCGGCATCCGTGACCAGTTCGACATCCCCGTAAAGTTCGTCGGGCTGGGCGAGACGGTCGACGACATCGAGCCCTTCGATCCCGACATGTTCGTCGAGGCGCTGTTCGCCGACCTGTGATGGCCTGGGAGGCGCCGCGGGCTTCAGCCCGCGCGGTGGGCCGCGCAGGCTGAAGCCTGCGGCTCCAAAGAGCGTTGTCGGACGCCTTTGCGCGTCCGAACGGAGCTGACCGATGCATCCGCTGTTGAACCAATTCGAGCAGGTCGTGGCCACGCAGCCCGATCGACCGGCGGCGTGCGACCAAAGTCTGATGCTGGACTACAAAAGCCTGCGGGCGGTCGCCGCCGGGCTCGCCGAGCGGATCGCCGCCGAGACCGGCCGGCCGCGGGTCGGGATCATGGCGCCGACGTCGTCAGCGTGCGCGGCGGCGATCTTCGCCTGCTGGTATGCGGGCAAGACGCCCGTGCCGCTGAATTTCCTGCTCGGGCCGGATCAGCTCGGCAGAGTGATTCGCGATGCCGGGCTCGACTGCGTGCTGACCGTCGAGCACTTCGCCGCGTCGCTCGCGCCGACCGGCCTGAAAACGCTGCTGCTCAGTGCGCAGACGCTCGGGCCGGGGCAGGTCGAGCCGCCGCCGGCCGAAGCGGGCGATACCGCCGCGATCATCTACACGTCGGGCACCTCGGGCGACCCGAAGGGCGTCTGCCTGAGCTTCGACAACCTGGTGCAGAATGCCCAGGCCTGCATCGAGCACGCCCGCATGGATCCGCAGCAGGTGTTCCTGAGCGTGGTCCCCCAGTTTCACAGTTTCGGTTTCACCACCATGACCGTCACGCCGTTGCTGCTGGGGGCGACGGCGTGGTATCTGCCGCGCTTCAGCCCGGTCAGTGTCGTCAGCACGATCGCCGAAAAGGGTGTGACGATCTTCATGGCGGTCGCGAGCATGTACGGCGTTCTGGCCAAGATGAAGAATGCTGACCGCGCCGCCCTCGCGTCGCTCAAGTTGGCGATCAGCGGCGGCGAGCGCTTGTCGCTTCGGATCGCCCAGGCGTTCAAAGAACGCTTCGGCATCGAGATCATGGAGGGCTACGGGCTGACCGAATCGTCACCGGTGGTCGCCGTGAATATGCCCTGGGCCCACCGACCGGGCTCGGTGGGTCGGGCGCTGCCCGGGATCGAAGTAGGCAGCGTGGACGAGAACGGCCAGACCTTGCCGCCCGGTGAGGTCGGCGAGCTGATCGTCCGCGGCCACTGCGTCATGCGCGGCTACCACAACCAGCCGGATGCGACCGCGGCGGTGATCAAGAACGGCGTGCTTTTTACCGGCGACATCGGGCGGCTGGACCCCGACGGCTTTGTCTACGTCACCGGCCGTGCCAAGGAAATGATGATCATCGGGGGCGAGAATGTGTTTCCGATCGAGATCGAAAACGTCTTGTGCGATCATCCGGCGGTCGCCGAAGCGGCGGTCGTGGGTGTGCCGGACGAGGTGCGCGGCGAGGTCCCGCTCGCGTTCCTCATCCTTCACGAAGGGGCCGCGCTCGACGACAAGGAAATCCGCACTTTTTGTCGGCAGCGGCTGGCCGGTTACAAAGTGCCGCGCGAGATCCGCATCGAGCAAGACCTGCCGCGCGGCCCGGCCGGCAAGATTCTGAAACGCGCGCTGAAGATCACGCCATCCCGGTGATCGGGTCGCCGATGCCGACCACGGTCCTCCGGGACGGGGCCAGTGCGACACCGACCTCCACGTCGTACTCATCATCCGCAGCGACGATCTGTGTGCGGACCACCTCCGCCCGCCGGCTCACCATCAGCCCCAATCCTGGCGGCGAACTCTGGCCGGGCAGATGCGAGGTCAACTCATAATGCTGGCCCTCGCGAACGCCGTAGCCTAGCGGCACGCGCAGCCGCATTCCGCTGGTCGAGACATCAATGCAGCGGCACCGCAGAATTGTGGAGCTGTGGTTGTCGATCATCCAAAGGCAGCCGATGACCGGCTCTCGGAGCTCGGCACGGCGTTCGCCGATGGATGGTTGGGTGGAGGCGGTGGACACGGACGAGCGAAGCGGCATGGTCGAACCTCCGTTCCCCGGGGCCCGCAGTTTCACGAAGCACTCACCTCGGGTTTCATAACTCTCTCAGAGCCCTTGTCATTCCGAAGAATTGAGGGATCCGTTTTTTTTTGTTCCAGATTCGGCCGGATCCCTCGCGGGGCTCGGGATGACAAAGGCGAGGGTATGGCTGGGCGAGGACACGCGCGAGTCGTCGCCCTGGGTGACGAGCTACCTGGCGGGGGGGCTGGCGGCGGCAGGCGTGGAGGCGGTCTCGGCGGGCGTGCTGCCTACGCCCGGGGTGGCGCAGTTGGTGCGCGCGCGGGGGTTCGCCGCCGGGCTGATGGTGAGCGCCTCGCACAATCCCTACCGCGACAACGGCATCAAGCTGATCGGCGCCACCGGGATGAAGCTGCCCGACGGGATCGAGGCGCGGATTGAAAAGC
>JBHHZX010000248.1:0-6363 GCA_046758265.1 Phycisphaerae bacterium | reverse complement strand
CACCGCTTGCTGCACTGGCTGAACGAGCGCTACCCCGGGCTACCGATTTACATCACCGAGAACGGGGCGGCGTTCGACGATCAGGCCGATGCGGGCGGCTTCGTAGACGATCAGGATCGCATCGCTTACCTGCGCGCTCATATCGCGGCCGCGGGCGCGGCCTTGACGGAAGGCGTTGAGCTACGCGGATACTTCGTCTGGTCGCTGCTCGACAACCTGGAGTGGTCGGAGGGATTCGCGAAACGCTTCGGAATCGTGCGTTGCGAGCGCGACACCTTAAAACGTACAATCAAAGCTAGTGGCCACTGGTACGCGAAATTCAGCGCAGACGGGCGGCTGGACGGCACGTTTGCGGCTCGCGCCGCGGAATCGGGGCTTTCGCCATGACTGTACGCATTCCAGCGGAACGACGTCTTCTGGCGGCGAGCATGTGCTTAGCGCTATGCATCGGGTTCGTTCCGCGGGCAAGCTTCGCGGCGACGATCTTTGAAATCACCAACTTTGCCGACCCGCCCTGGTCGCTGACATATTTTTCCGGTTTCTCCGGTACGGTCGGCGTCACGGAGATCTGGCCGGCCGAGATGGGTTGGCAGGGCGACCAGATCGATATTGCTTTTGAGCTCCCTGTCGGCATACCGTCTGAGGCGCTGCACTACCGCTTCAAGATCATTGTCACGCACCACTTCGACCAATCGTTTGACCTGACGATTCGTGCCGGCTCGTCGCCGGACGACCTCGTCCAAGTACATTCCGAGTTCGTGGACAGCCCGCGCGCGTATGCGGCCACGATTCCCCTGGAGCGGTTGACGCCCGGTCAGACGAACTGGATCCGCATCAAGGGAATCGGCGTTCAGGTGGGGGAAGGCGAACCACCAGGCGTTCGGTGGAACCGATGGATGCTGACGCGCACCGATTCGACGGAAGATTTGGATACCGTTCGGCTGAGCCAATTGCAGCGCACCACCTGGTATGTCCTGAACGCGATCCAGGGCAACGGCCTGGTGCGTGACTCGTTGCCGTTGTCGCCTTCCGTTGAGCCGTTCCATCCCGCCACTCCCGACGCCGCCGGCTTCGCCTTGCTCGGTCTCTGCGCCGCCGAGCATCTCGGCCTGGTGGAGAATCCGGAGGAGCTGGTCGAGTCGATCCTGTCGGCCTACGCTGGACATACACCCGGCGTGAATCCGGACCGCACCGTCGAAGGGCACTGGGTCCATTTCATGGACGTCGACACGGGTGAGTACGCCGGTGGGACCTGGGACGGCACGTACAGTCCGATCGGCTCGGCGCTTTTCGTCGGTGGCGCGCTGTTTGCCAAGAATCATTTCCCGGACAACGATACGATCGCCACGCTCGCCAACGAGTTGTTTGAAACGACAAACTTCAACGCGGCGATCCACCCCAGCCTGGACGGACGAGTCTATCTGGGCATGGCGCCCGCCGGCGGCGGCCTGCCGGGCGAGGTCGTGCCCTGGAACGAATACATGCTCGTGGTCAGCCTGGCGCTGCGCGAGCCGGATAATCAGCGTGCCGAGGCGGTTGCTGCTCTATGGCTTGATCCCGCTAACACGCCCACAATCTCCTACGCCGACATCTCCACGCTGACGGACAATCCTGCCATGTTCGCACCGGCATTCTGGGTGCAGCAACAGCATTTCTTCAACACTGACTTCGCGACCAATGCGGGCTTCGAAACCTATTTCCACCACCATCACCAGGCGGACGCGCTGTACTGCGCCGCAGAGCTGGGCCAGCCGTACCGGTACGGACTGACCGCGGGTGTCAGCCCGAGCGGCTACACGGCGGACCGCATCTTCAACCACAACAATGTCTTCTCGCCGGAGGCAGTGCTCGCCTGGGGCGATCTGGAGACCATGCTCGAGTTTGTCTGGGATCAACCGCCTTTCAGCGATCCGCGTTACCGCTACGGACTAACCCGCGTTTCGTCGGCGGACCCGAGCTGGGTTCCGTACGACGCCGCGCTCGTCGATCATCTGTTCCTGATGTTCGGGCTCGTGGAGAGCATCAACCCGCTGTTCTTTAAGCAGCGCCAACCTTTCCAGCCCGACGACGACGCGGACGGGATCGCTGACGCCTACGATAATTGCCCGACTGTATGGAACCGGCGACAGAACGACGCAGACGGCGACGGCGTCGGCGACGCCTGCGACTGCGAATCGCCTTTTGCCGACGCCGATGGTGACGGCGACGTCGACCTGGCTGACGTTGCCGCATGGCAACGCTGTCTGTCGGCCGAGGTGGAGATGCCGGAGCGCTGCGCCTGCTTCGACCGCGATGACGACCGGCAGATCGATGTAGACGATCTAGTCGCACTTCTGGACTGCCTGGAAACCAGCGGGCCCGACAGGCCGGCAGATCCGGACTGCGGCAATTAGGTCGACGATTCCACGGCCTGTGATCCGAGCCCGAAGCGCGAGCGAGGGCCTGGTTGCCGCCTCAAAATGCCCTTGCTCGCGCTTCGGGCTCTGATATACACACAGGTCGCGACAGGTAGCCTCGCCTGGTTCCTTAGCAGCATGAACATTCGCACCACAATCCTCCTGAGCGTCCTCGTGGCACCGGCTGTCGCGTTGCTGGCGTTTGGACCGCGCGGGCAGGTGCACGTCCCTCCCGGCCGCACCGTCATCCGGTACTGGGAAAAGTGGACGGGCGTCGAAGCCCAGGCCATGCAGCGGATCGTCGATCGCTTCAACGAAACGGTCGGCGCCGAACAGAACATCTGGGTCGACTACAACGCGGTGAGCAACGTGGATCAGCGCATGCTCATCGCTACCGCCGGCGGCGACCCGCCCGATGTGGCCGGGCTGTATGACCACATCGTCCCGCAGTACGCGGATCAGGGCGCGTTGATGGAGCTCGGCGAGCTTGTCGCGGAGTTCGGGATCGATCTGGAGGCGTTCAAGCCGATCTGGCTGGAAATTGGCAGGTATGAGGGCAGGCTGTATGCGCTGCCAAGCACACCGTACACGATCGCGCTCTACTACAACCGCCGGCTCTTTCGCGAGGCGGGTCTGGATCCGGACCGCCCGCCGGAGACGATTGCTGAGCTGGGCGAGTACGCCCGTCGGCTGACGAAACGCGCTGCCGACGGCCGGCTCGAACAGATGGGGTTCACACCGTCGCCGGCAATGCTCGGCTGGTGGCACTGGGTCTGGCCTTGTTTCTTCAACGCCCGCCTCTGGGACGGGCAGCGCTTCCACCTAAACACGCCGGCAGGCCGCGCCGCCATGCAATGGATTGCAGACCAGCGCGCTGAACTCGGCGTGGAAGATGCGCTGGCGTTTGAAGCGACCGCCGGCACAATCGAAGGAGCACAGAATCCGTTTCTCGACGGGCGGCTCGCAATGGTCTTCCAGGGCCCATGGGTGTCTAACTGGATGCGGACATACGCGCCGTCAATGGACTATGGCGTGGCACCGTTTCCGTCAGTGACGCGGAAGCGGCAAAACGTGTTTGCCAGCACGGATGTGTTTGTCATTCCACGCGGCTCGCCGCATCCGCGAGAGGCGATGACGTTCCTCAAGTTTGTCCTGCGACAGGACGTCATGGAGGAGCTGTGCAGCGCGCACTGCAAAGTGTCGCCGTTTCGCGAGCCGCGACCGGAGTTCTTCGCGACTCACCCGAATCCCCACATTGACGTCTTCGATAAGATGGCAAAGTCCGCAGACGCGTTCGGCTATCCCAAGATGCCCATGTTTGCCCAGGCCTCCACGGAAATGCTCGTGATGCTCGAGACGGTCCTGCGGGGCACGGGCGCCCCGGAAGAGGCGGTGCGAACAACGCAGCGAAAGATCGACAGTGTGGTGAGCGAGTATCAACGGATGGCGGCCCAGCGTGCGACACGGGCGTCTCGCCCGTAAGAAGAGCGGAGCGACAGCCGCATGCGGAGGAAGATTCCGAGCTGGCTCCAAGGTCTGCTGTGGACCGCCCCGTGGTGGCTCGGCTTTCTGCTGCTTTTGGCCGGCCCCATGGGTCTGTCACTCTACATCAGCTTTTGCGACTATCCGCTGCTGCAGCCGCCCGTCTATGTCGGTGCCGCCAATTACAAAGAGCTGGCCGGCGATCCGGTCTTCCACAAAGTCCTGACCAACACGTTCACGTACGCCACTCTGGCCATTCCGCTGGGCACCGTGTTGGCGGTGCTGCTCGCGGTACTGCTCAACCAGAATGCGCGCGGCCAGGCCGTCTTTCGCGCCTGCATCTTCGTGCCGACCGTGGTGCCGCTCGTCGCGGTCGCGGTGGTTTGGATGTGGATGCTGAATCCCGAGTTTGGTCTGATCAATCAGAGCCTGCGCGCACTGGGAATCGAAGGTCCGATGTGGTTGGCTTCGCCGCGCTGGGCAATGGCGTCGCTTGTATTGATCAGTCTGTGGAGCGTCGGCTCACCGGTCGTCATTTATCTGGCCGGTCTGCAGGAGATTCCGGAAACGCTTTACGAGGCGGCCACGATCGACGGAGCCTCACGACCGCGCCAATTCTGGCATGTGACGCTGCCGGGCCTCAGCCCCGTGATCCTCTTCAACGTGATCATCGCGATTATCGTAACCTGGCAGATCTTCGCGTTGCCCTATGTGATGTGGCGCAGCCAGCCGGGTCCGGACCGCGCCACGTACTTCTATACGATGTACCTGTTCGACAACGCGTTCCGGTTCTTGAAGATGGGCTACGCCAGCGCGATGGCCTGGATCCAGCTTCTAATCATCCTGGCGTTGACCGGCCTGGTCTTTGTGGCCAGCCGACGCACCGTCTTTTACCGCGGAGCGTGAGGAGGTGAGAAAGTGGCAACGTGGAAAGGTGAGAACGCGCGAGTCCCGAACGAGAACAGTGCGAATTGCCCTTGGGAATTAGCCATTAGCAATTAGCTATTATCCATTCATGACCGCAAGCAACTCTAGACCGTTCCGCGCCCTCGCGACTTACGCGCTGCTCGTTGCCGTAGCGCTGCTCTTCGTGCTGCCTCTCGCTTGGATGATTTGCGTGAGTCTCAAGCCCGACACCGAGTTGCTGCAGTTTCCGCCGCGTTTCTTCCCGCAGGCGCCCGAGCTGAGCGCCTACCGTGAAATCGCGCGGTCGGAACATTTCGACTTTCTGCTGTATGCCCGCAATACGCTGATCATTGCGACGCTCAGCCTGGTCGGGATGGTGCTTTCCAGCGCGATCGCGGCCTACGGCTTCGCCCGGATCACATTTCCCGGTCGGGGGATCATGTTCACCATCTGCCTGGCGACGATGATGATTCCTTTTCCCGTCCTCATGGTCCCCACATACATGATCTTCAAAGAGTTGGGCTGGATCGGAACCTTTCTGCCGTTGTGGGTGCCGGCGTGGTTCGGCAGCGCGTTTAACGTCTTTTTGCTGCGGCAGTTCTTCCTGGGCATTCCGCGGGAGCTGGAAGAGTGCGCCATGCTGGATGGCTGCTCGACCTGGGGTTGCTTCTGGCGAATCATGCTGCCGCTATCCAAGCCGGCGCTGGCGGTGGTGGCACTGTTTCACTTCCTAACGGTCTGGAATGACTTGATCGGGCCTCTGATCTACCTCTCGCACAAGCACCAGTTCACGCTGGCGCTGGGCCTGCAGTTCCTGCAAAGCAGGGCAGGCGACACACCATGGAATCAGATGATGGCGGCGGCGACATTGATCGTTCTACCGGTGCTGGTGCTCTTCCTGCTGGCGCAGCGCACGTTCATCCGCGGCATCGCGACGACGGGGTTGAAGGGGTAGCGGCCGCGCGAGGGCGCGGGCCGCTACAAGGGTTACCGACAACGTACCACGACCTCGTGGCGCTCGCCCGATTTCTTCGGCGCTCTGATGATATTTGTCGGCAATTTCTCGCCGTCCAGCGTCATCTCTGCATGCGTACCGTCGGGCCAGGTACCTGATTGATCGACTGGGACGCGTTCGATCCGAATGTTGTAAGTGCAGCCGCGGTAGGGACCAGTCATGCTGGCATGCGACCAGCCGGGCGGCAGGCACGGGTCGGTGCGCAGGCCGTCCCACTCGGGGCGGGCGCCGAGCACCCATTGCGTGATCACGCGGTGGAGCCAGGCGGCCGAGCCGGTGTACCACGTCCAACCGCCCCGGCCGTAATGGGGCGAATCCGGGCCGTCGACGTTGCCGGGTGTCACGTAGGGCTCAGCCCAGTAGCGCTCCGGATCCTTCAGCGCGGGATTGATGGCGGCAAGCAGCCTGCCGACCAATTCGTGGTCCCGCATCTTGCACGCCGCAGCAATCGCCCAGGCCGCGGCGTGCGTATAGACGCCGCCGTTCTCGCGCGTGCCAGGCGCGTACCGGGTGATATACCCGATCTTCGCATCGGGCGTGTCGAAGGCGGGCGCCAGCAACAGG
>JBHHZX010000247.1:0-6370 GCA_046758265.1 Phycisphaerae bacterium | reverse complement strand
GCCATGGGGCGGCGTGTTGGCATCTTTGTCCCGAGATCACTCCAAATCATGGGGCGCTATTTAGCGCCGTGCCAACTATTTGTGACGACTTTCGCGCTGCGCGCAGTCGAGATGGTTGTCGTAAACGCAAGCAGGTAACAGTCGGCGCAACAAGTTGAAACGGCACTAGCTGAGGGGATGTAGTGGGTCTTCGGCCGAGCGTAAGAAAAAAAGCCGGCGGGGACCGGTTGTTCAGAAACGACTTCCGTATCCTTGCCCAACGGGCCGCTAAGCGCATCGGCAGAGTCCGGCGGGAGACAGAGGCCGAAACCGGTTAGCGCTTGCGCTTGGCGCGCTCGGCCGCAAACCGTTCCATGATGGCCTGAGGCTCGCCTTGGGCATACGCTTCTTGCTGGGCGAGCACGCCGGACCGAAACGCTTCGTCGAAGCCCGCGAGCGCAAGCTCCCGAAATCGCTGTTTCGTGCGCCGCAGCGCCACGGGGGGCTTAGATGCGAGGTCTTTAGCCACCTCCAGCGCCTTCGCCATCAGCTCCTCGGCCGAAACGAGGTGGTTGAGGAGCCCGAGGCGGTGGCACTCGTCAGCGTCCATCAGGCGCCCCGTGAGGGACAGCTCCTGGTTTCGGGACCAGCCGAGGTGGAGGCCCATCCAGTACGAGCCCATGATGCTCGGAATGCCTGCGTTGATCTCGGGTTGCCCCATTCGGGTACCGAGGTGTCCGATGCGGATATCGGATACGAGCGCCATCTGGAAACCCGCACCGGCAGCAACCCCGTTCAAGGCGGCGATCACGGGCTTGTCCGTCATGAGGATGGTTCGATAGATGTCGACCACGCCGCCGAACCATTCTGCGATCTCGTGTACCTGCACGTCCCGTGCCTCTTTCAAGTCGACACCGGAGGAGAACGCTCGCTCGCCCGCGCCCGTGAGCACCAGCGCACCGACCGCCGGCTCGTCACCGAACTGCGTCAGGGCGGCTACCACCTCGCGAGCGAGCCGCCGGCTGACGGCGTTGAGCGCCTCCGGCCGGTTCAGGGTCACGATACCGATACTGTCCTCCGTCTCGACTCGCACCGTCTCATACATGGACGAAGCCCTCCGCTGGTGCCGATGTGTGCGTGCAAGGATGCAACGACGCCTACCCGTTTGGGAAGCCGTTCAGTCACAGCTGCTCTCTCCAAACACGGGAGCCAACTCGAAGCCAAGCCTCCTCATCGGCTGATCCCGTTCTGCCACAGGGGGGGTTGTCATTTTTCAGGACCATTCCCCCACCCCTGGGCCACGTCGCTTGGTGAATGTCTACAACTTCATGCCGACTCGCACAACCCCCTTTTTCTAGGCTTTGGCGGCTTGAGGGCCGTCGGCCCGTTGTCTAGGAGGCTCTAAATAAACCGTCACGATACGGTTTATTCAGTAGGTCGTGGGCACCGTGTAGCATTCAGTGTTGCGGGCCCTCGCAACCAACCAAACCGGTGGGATTCAGGCAGGAGGCCGGGGGCCACGCGACCATGGCCTCACCCTGGGAGGGGAGGTCGAAGGAACTCGTCTTATGGGCGTATGCCGTTGGGGGCCACCAATATTGGTGGCACGGTGCGACCTTGGGCTGGTCTGCGGCGATAAACCGGGCCGGGCTCGAGCTCCCCCGGGCGGGACGCTGGCTCACCTCTCCTGAGTCCTACACCCCCGAGCACCTCGCCGAGAAGATCCTCACTTCGTAAGGGCGCCTTGACAGCCTAGTGCGAATTAGCTAGTATACCCTCTAAAAAACCTACGTCCGGCCTTAGACAAGGCCACCCATGCCTCTGGCTTACCCTCCTTTGACAGTTTGACAGGAGGACGTGCCGACTAACACTTCGATATCGGAGAGAGCCAAGCAAGAGTATGAAGTGCCCCGGCTGCGAGTTTGAGGTGCTGCCTGATTTTGCCTTCTGCCCGAGATGTGGCGCGCGGCTGGGCGCGGTCTCTCCGGGCCAGCCGGCAACTCTGTTAGAGGAGGCGAGCCCGCCCTCAGGGCAGGAGGTGGTGCCGCCCGATCTAGCCGAGAGGGCCCACGCCGCGGAGAGCTCGGTAGAGGCGGATCGTCGGTCGGTGAGCGTGCTGTTTGCCGACCTCTCTGGCTTCACGGCGTTGAGCGAGCGTCTCGACCCTGAAGATGTCCGGGCGTTTCAGAGCGATCTCTTCCACGAAATGGTCTCGGCGATCAAGCATTACGAGGGCTTCACGGAGAAGTTCGTCGGAGATGCCGTCATGGCGGCGTTCGGCGCACCGGTAGCACATGAGGACGATCCCGAGCGAGCGCTGCACGCCGCTCTTGCCATGCAGGAGCGGATGGAGGTGCTCCATCGCCGTTGGAAGCGGCGCCTCGGGAAACCGCTTGCACTGCACATCGGGATCAACACCGGCGCGGTCGTCGCCGGCAACCTCGGGTCGATTTCAGGCGCTGCGTACGCCGTCACCGGAGATACGGTCAACACGGCATCCCGCCTGCAAAGCGTGGCACAGCCGGGGCAGACCCTCGTCACTGACGCAACCTATAGACTCACCAAGCACGCGTTCGAGTTCGAAGCGGCCGGTCAGGCGGCGTTGAAGGGAAAGACTGACGCGCTGTCGGTCTACCGGGTGCTGCGCGCGCTGGACAGGCCCCGGTCTGCGCGTGGTCTGGAGTCCCACGACCTCGTCGCCCCGCTGATAGGTCGGGACGACGAGTTCGGCCAGATGCTAGCGGCCTTCGACCGAATGCTGCGTGGCCGGGCGCAGGTGGTGAGCCTGATCGGCGAGGCGGGGGTCGGAAAGTCACGCTTGTTGAGCGAGTTTTTTGGCAAACTCTCCGCTGGCGGGCAACTCCGGAAGACGACCGTGCGCCACGCCGCGTGCGCGTCGCTCGGCGAGCAGCCCTACCGCGTCTTGGCCGCTTTTCTTCGCGAAGCGTACGGCGTGGCGCCGGCTGACACGTTCCAGGTGGCGCAAAGCAAGCTCTTGTCGGGACTGCAAGCGCTCGGAGTGGACGAAGCCGAGGCGGCGTCCGTCGCGCCTCTCCTCGGCCACGTGCTTGGCCTGGAGTCCGGAAATTTGCAGCTGGGCCACGTCGGGCCCGAGCACCTCAAGCGCCAGGTTTTCTTCGCTGCGCCCACGTTGTTCGAACGACAGTTGCAACACGGTCCGATCATGCTCGTCGTAGAAGACCTGCATTGGGCGGATGCCGCCTCCATTGAGCTGCTGCGTTTTGTTGCGGATCGGCTTGCGGATCGCCAGTTGATGCTCCTGCTCACCTATCGCCAGGCGTTCGACGCCAGAGAAATGGTGAGCAGCCGGGCGGCGCATACCGCCATCCGGCTCACGCCACTGTCGGCCGACCAGAGCGAGGCGCTCCTCGACGCCTTCTTCGGCCCGTCGACGAACCGGCTGCCGACCCCTTTACGCGAGTTCGTCGTCACACGCGCCGGGGGCAACCCGTTCTACCTCGAAGAGGTCCTACGCGGCTTGATCGCGGGCGGCGTGCTGGTGCGGGACAACGCGGGTTGGACGTGTGCAGCTGACGTGGCGACCGTAGAAGTGCCGCCCACCATTCAGGGGCTGCTGCTCTCCCGGGTCGACCGTCTGCCTCCCAGAGCCCGACGCCTCTTGCAGGAAGCGGCAGTGCTCGGCCCGATGTTCGATCTGAAGTTGCTGCGCATGGTCTGCAGCGAGCCGAACGCGTGCGAGTCCCTTCTGGACCTGCTCCAAGATGCGGAACTCCTGGCGGAGGCGCCGCGAGTGGCTGGCACGCCCAGCTCTGCAACGGCCGCGAGGCAGTATCGGTTTACCCAGACACTGGTGCAGGAGGTCGTCTACCAGAATCTGCTGGTGCGTCGGCGCACCGAATTGCACGGACACGCCGGCAGCGCGTTGGAGAGATTATGCGCGGGGCAGCCACAGCGGCCGGAGGACGTTGAAGCGTTCGGTCATCACTTCACGTTGAGCGCCGATAAGCTCAAGGGAGCACGTTACCTTGTGGCGGCAGGGGACGGGGCGCGTGCCGTCTTTGCCAACGACGACGCCGTTCGTCACTATCAACGTGCTCTCACAACGCTCAGCGAGCGCGGTTCCTGTGAGGTCGAACAGCTGGCCGTGCACGAGCGGCTGGGCGATGTGTTCGGGCTCATGGGTCGGCGAGACGCGGCGTTGGAACACTACGAGGCGATGTTGCACGAGTGCCAGGGGGCAGGGGACGCGCCCGCAAAGGCTCGGGCGCAATACAAAATCGGGGGGCTGCACTGGAATGCGGGAGATCGCGATCGCGCGCTTGCGTGCTACCGAACCGGCCTGGCGGTGCTCGACGGGCACACCGACCACATCGAGCTGGCGCACCTCTACCAGGAAATGGGGCGGATGGCTTTTCGAGGTGGCGACAACCACCGCGCGGTCGAGTGGGCCGAGCGGGCACTCGGGCAAGCGCAACGGCTGGCCGCAGGCTGCAACGAGGGGGCCGCGTCGAACGACCAAGACGCCCCCAAAGAGGTCGCGGCGGCCATCTCGCACGCCTACAACACACTTGGCGTCGCCCTCGCCCGAATGGGCAGATCGGACGAGGCGGTGGCGCATATTGAGCGCAGCGTGGCCGTCGCGCAGGCGCAGGGGCTTTTACAGGCTGCGTGCCGAAGCTACGCGAACCTCGGAGTTCTCTACAGCGAGCGCAATTCAGGGCGGGCGATCGAGACGTGTCTAAGCGGCTTGGAGGTGGCGAAGAAGATCGGCGACCTCGGCTTTCAGTCGCGACTTTACGCGAACCTGGCCGTTGCCTACTGCACGTTGACCAACCAGTGCGACGAGCAGGGAATCGGCGCGGCACAGGCCGCCATCGAACTCGACCGGCGACTCGGGCAGCTCGATCACCTGCCGGTACCACTGATCGTCTTGGGCCAGATCTATCAGTGTCACGGCGAACCGCAGCTGGCGCTCACTCACTACCAGGAAGCAATGGGCCTCGCTGAGGAGGCGGGGGAGCCGCAGCTCTTGTTTCCCTGCTATGACGGCCTGGCCACGCTGTATCTGGAGATGGGTGACGAAGCCCAAGCCCAGCAGTACATGCTCAAGGCCCAGCAGGTTTGCGAGCGAGCGGGGGTCGATCCGGATTCACTCGTCGTGCTGCCCTTCCTGGCTTAGTGAGACCACGCCACCAACAGCACCCAATGCCAAGCGGGCGAGGGATCGATCTAGACGCAACCCCGCAAGAAACGAGGATCCAACAAATGGCTACCGTTGAACTGCGACCACCGGTGCAGCCGGGTGAGCCGGCGCCGGACTTCACGTTGCCGGCCGCAGACCGGGAGGGGACCGTGTCATTAGCCGACTACCGGGGCCGGAGCCCACTGCTGCTGGCCCTGTTTCGCGGGCTGTACTGAGCGTTCTGCCGGCGGCACGTTGTGCAGCTAGGGGTGACAGTGGAGAAGCTCCAGGAGGTCGGCGTCCAGACGTTGGCGGTCGTCGCCACGAAGGCGGAACGTGCCCGGCTTTACTTTCGGTTCCGTCCCGCACGCTGCCTGGTGGGCGCCGACCCGGACCTGAGGACGCACCGCGCTTACGGGGTTCCCCAGGCCGAATGGACGCCAGAGATCCACCAAGCTGCCCAGGCCAACTACGGGCATCTGGCGAGTGAGCTGCAACTACCGGTGCCGGAAGCCGAGGCCTGGCACGCCGTCGACCGGGTGGATGGCTTCGAGCCGACCGAGACCGATGGCGCGGAAATGCAGCGGCACCAAGTCCAGTTCGTCGGACAGTTCCTGGTGGACCGGGACGGTCTCGTCCGCTGGGTCAACATCGAGTGCGCCCAAGGCGGCCTCTCTGGCTTGGACAAATTCCCGTCCGACGAGGAGCTGCTGGCGGCGGCACGGGCGCTGTGATCGAGAGGTGAAGGTGTAGCGGAGGCTTCCCGGCCGTTCACTGGTTCGCGACTGCGCCCCCCGGTATACTCAGGTCTCAGCCATGCAGATTCGTCTCTCGCGCGAACTCGAGGCCAACGCCCGGACGGCGCGCATCCCGATGACCGTCGACGAGTTCCTCGCCCGTTTCCTCGAGGTGCCCCGAGACCTTCGCGACGAGTCCCTCCTGGCCGCGTACGTAGAGGCGTTTGGCCGGCTCCTGCGCATGGCCCAGAAGCCGGCCCCGTGCATGACGCGCGACGGCGGAGACGCCCAGCACGTGTTCTACGTGCGGCTCGTCAACGACCTGGCAATCTACGGCCTGGGGCTCGCCAAGCGTGACCGAACCCTGGCACGGCTCCAGGCGACGCTCGATGAGTACCGAAAGCAGCCCGCAACGTTCGCGTGCTCCCTCGTGCCCAATCGGGCGCCCGGTACGCCGCGATCCGGCTGCGCCTGATCCCCGCGCGATTCG
>JBHHZX010000246.1:0-6387 GCA_046758265.1 Phycisphaerae bacterium | reverse complement strand
ACCAAGTCGCTTTCCGCCGCTGCCAGCGAGCTGCGCATGAGCTAACGCCTGGCCTGGCAGCGTCTGCGGCTGATTGAGCAGCGAACCGGAATAACAGTTGTCGCGCCGCACCGAGGCGGCCGTCACGGAGGGGGCACCGAGCTCACGCCGCAGGGCAAGGCGCTGCTGGAAGCCTATCGCCGGTGGCGTTCCGAGGTGGAGGAACACATGCAGTCCGCATTCCGCCGGCACTTCACTTCGCGGCCGCCGCGGCGGCGTGGGGGGGCCTAGGGCTCCGTTTCCGGCCTGCGCGCTGCCCGCGCTTCGGACCCGGCCGGCACACGTCTATAATGGTGGTCTGCTGCTGATTCTTCTTGAGGTCGGCGCGCGCCGGACGCGGATTGAACCGCGGGAGTGAACTTGGCCCCGTCAGAGCAGAGCCCGCGCGAAGCCTGGTCAAAGCGTCCCGTTTACGCGGGCGTGCTGGTGGGCGGGGCCAGCACCCGCATGGGGCAGTCCAAGTCGCTGCTGCGCCAGGAGGGAACCACGTTCGTCGAGCGGGTCCTCGCCACCGTGCGGAAACGCGCTGTGCGAACGGTTCTGCTCGGCGAAGGCCCCATGCCGCCGCTGCCTCCGGAGGTCGTTCGCCTTCCGGACGTTCCGGGGCTGACCGGCCCGCTGGCGGGAATGCTGGCGGCCATGCGGTGGGCGCCGCAGGCGTGCTGGCTCTTCGCCGCCTGCGACCTGCCCATGTTGCACGCCGAGGCGCTCGACTGGCTGCTCAGCCAGCGTCGGCCGGGCCGTTGGGCGGTGCTTCCCAAAGTGGTGCCCGAGCGGGTCGAGCCGCTGCTGGCGCTCTATGAGCCCGAGGCCCTCGAATTGCTCGAGAACCTAGTTGCGCAAGGGTTGGATTCGCCACGCCACATTGCCGGCGAGCCGACCGTTTGCACGCCGACGCCTCCCAAGTCGCTACAGGACTGCTGGACCAACGTCAACACGCCGGAGGAGCGGCGTCGGCTTGAGCGTGCCAGGCGGGAGCCGCCGACGCCGTCGCAGCGGTAACCAGCGCGCGGCGCGCCACCTCGCGCCAAGTGCCTGGCTCACTGCGCGAATTTCCCCACCGGCGCCGCTTAACCCGGTCAGATCGGCTCACTTTTCGGCGGTCAGTGCCGGCTTGACCTGGAATGGGAATTGCCGCCATTACCTCACAATGGTCATGCGGTCCGCGTCTGCGCGGACGATGACGCCACCTCCGGCCTGGTCCTTGGGGCAGCGACATGTTCAAGATTCTGGACGCCAAGCCGTTGGCATCCGACGTGAAGTGGTTCCGCATCGACGCCCCGCTGGTCGCCAGGCACCGCCAGCCGGGGCAGTTCATCATCTTGCGGCTGAGCGAGACCGGCGAGCGCATCCCGCTGACGATCGCCCACTCCGACGCGAGGGAAGGCTTCATAGAAATCATCGTCAAGGCCATCGGCAAGACCACCATCGAGTTGTGTCGCAAAGAGACCGGCGACACCGTCAGCGACGTGATGGGCCCGCTGGGAAAGCCGACCGAAATCGAGAAGTCCGGACACGCCGTGGTGGTTGGCGGCGGCGTGGGCACCGCCGTCATCTATCCCCTCGCCAAGGCCCTGCGCGAGGCGGGCAGCTAGGTCTCGGCGATCACCGGCGGGCGCACCAAGAAACTCGTTGTTCTTGAGAACGAGCTCAAAGACGTGTCGGACGTGGTCTACGTCACCACCGACGACGGCAGCTACGGCTTCAAGGGCACGGTCGCCGACCAGCTCAAGGTACTGATGAAAGAGAAGGAGCGACCGATCGGCGCGGTCTACGCCGCCGGCCCGGTCCCAATGATGCGGGCCATCGCCGAGCTCACCTCGTCGCCGACTGGGCCCGCGAGAACTACAACGTCAAGCAGATCATCCCCGACCCCACCGGCTACCAGGTCGCCATCGTCGGCTCCGGACCGGCCGGGCTGACGCTCGCTGGCGAACTGGCCAAGATGGGCCATGCGGTCACCATCTTCGAGGCTCTGCACAAGCCCGGCGGCGTGCTGGTCTACGGCATTCCGGAATTCCGCCTGCCCAACCAGGTTATCGAGTCCGAGATCGATCGCCTGCGCCAGATGGGCGTGAAGATCATCTGCAACGCGGTGATCGGCCGAACATTCACCGTCGATGAGCTTATGGCGGAGGAAGGCTTCCACGCCGTCTTCCTCGGCATCGGCGCTGGCCTGCCGATCTTCATGAACATCCCCGGCGAGAGCCTCAAGGGGGTCTACTCGGCCAACGAGTACCTCACCCGCATCAATCTGATGGGCGGATATCAATTCCCCGAGTATGACACGCCCATCATCCGCGGCGATAACGTAGCGGTCATCGTCGGCGGAAACGTCGCCATGGACGCGGTTCGCGTTTCCAAACGCTTGGGGGCCGAGGCCTCCACGCTGATCTATCGGCGAAGCCGCACCGAAATGCCCGCCCGCGATGAAGAGATCAAGCACGCCGAGGAAGAGCACATCGTCTTCAAGCTGCTGTGCAACCCGGTGAGAATCCTCGCCACCGAAGATGGCTGGGTGAAGGGCCTGGAATGCATCCGGATGGAGCTCGGCGGCCCGACGATTCCGGCCGGCGGCGGCCGGTCCCCATCGAGGGGTCCAAGTTCACCATCGACTGTGACGTGGTCGTCATGGCGCTAGGCGTGGGGGCCAACCCGCTGCTCACCTCCGCCACCCCCGATGTAAAAACCAACAAGTGGGGATACATCCAGATCGACAAAACCGGCATGACCACCAAGCCGGGCGTCTTCGCCGGCGGCGACATCACCCGCGGCGCCGCCACCGTCATCCTCGCCATGGGCGACGGAAAAGACGTCGCCAAGAGCATCGACGAATACCTGCAAAGGGAAGTGTGTATAGCCCCGGGTATTTGAGACGCGCAATAGTGATGGGTTGTTGAGCCATAGGTAGGCGACAGGATCGCCGCGGGGCTCTGCCCCGGACCCCGGCTTCAAAGCCCCAACCGGAGAGCACCGGGGGGGCTGTTCGGGTGAAGCGCTTGCTGGGCGTGGCGGAGCGGTTGCCGGGGTGTGGAGTGTTGCCGCCCCGGGTCCGGGCGCTCATCCTGCCGGCGCCCGCAGCAAGCGGCATCTGCCGGAATTCCGAGATTTTCTCGGCAGCCTAGGCTGGCCGGACCGGCACACGGCTTGCCTGTCCGCATGGCTCGACCGGGAGGGTCCGCGTGGACGGCGCGGAGGGCGGCGTAGATGGTCGGGGACCTGGACAGTCCGGAGCCGCGGCCGACCGGGCGACGTCGGCTGGAAACCGTGGTCGTCCAGCGGCCGCGCTGCCCAGCCTGCGGCGGCGTGCGGCTGCACAAGTATCGCACCGTAGCGGACCAGGGCGACGGCAGCGCCCTATGGTGGGTGCGTTGCCGCAACGAGCGCTGCGGCCGGCGCTTCCGGGTGCTGCTGGAGTGCGACGATTGTTCGCTGGTTGTTCCAGATGCTGGAACAGGTCGCTGAGCGGGCTGCTAGCATGGCACCGAACGAAGCACTGGAGAAGCGCATGCTGTATCGACCGCCTGTGCACCGACCGCCGTGCCTCATGTTCGCTGCGGATGGGTGTCACGCGCGGCCATGGCGCGAAGCAGCGCAAGGATGCCTGCAACCTTCTTGTCCTTCTTTGCGTACTCGGCCAGACCATCAAGCGCCGTCTCAATGTCTCCAGCCTCGACGAAAGTCTTGACGGCCAAGCCGAGGGCTTTATCGAAAGGATGAGCTTTCAAATGCGTCTTCGTGTTGCCGATGGCTTTGGAATACTCCAAGGCCAACTCGAACTCGCCTGCAGCGAGGGCGTCGAGAACGCGCTGGTATTCGAGGATCTTGGGCGGATAGAGAGACCCTGCTGCTCTGCATAGATCAGGCAAGCCACGCCCGAATCATCGAGGCCGATTGTTCGACGACCTGCTCGGGGGAGTCGAACAGGTCGCGCCAGACGCAGGTGGCGGCGGCCAGGCTTGGCAGCGCTCGGCCGAATGCCTCCACGACCAGCCAGCCGTCGTAGTCGACCTCGCGCAACGTTTTGATTACGCCGGGAAAATCGACGTGCCCTGTGCCCGGAATGCCACGATCGTTCTCGCTCAGGTGCACATGCCGAACGACGTCGCCATGCCTGCGAACACTGGCGAGCATGTCCTGCTCTTCGATGTTCGCGTGAAAGGTATCGAAGAGCACCCCAAAGTTCGGTCGATCAACCGCGCGGGTATGCTCGGCGGCGTCGGCAAGCGTATTGAGAAAGTAGCACTCGAAGCGATTGAGAGGTTCGGTCGCAAGGGTAACGCCACACGTTGCGGCGTGGTCTGCGGCGGCGCGGTGAACTTCGACGATGCGTTGTCGCTCGTCGTCCGTCGGCCCGCTGCCGGTGAACTGCCCGAGTGTCTGATACGTCGGACCGCAGAGGACCGTCGAGCCCAACGCCGCGACGCTGTCGATACACCGCTTGAGGTAATCCAGCCCGGCGTTATGAATGGCCGGATCATCGCTGATCGGATTGGCCTGCGGTCCCGGCAGAGCCGTGGAGCTGGTACACTCAAGCCCGGCAGATCGTATCAACCTGCCGAGCTTCTCGTAGTGCTCGACCGGCCCCTCCATTACCGGGACCTCCACGCCATCATAGCCGTTCGCCTTGAGCAATTCGAAGATTGGGGCGTGTTCGTCCGTAACGTGCGTGGTCCACAGTAGTAGGTTGAAGCCCAGTTTCATCTTCAGTCCTCAGACGGAGCGTTCTGCTCGTCACTTTCCCTGCCGCCAGGCGCGAAGCATGGCTTCGACCCCGGCGCGGTTCCAGTTGTCAGGTGGTTTGGCCAAGCCGCGGAGTAGCTCGTCCATGTCGGGTGCGGCAGATCGCAGTCCTGCCTTGGGGACGTTGACACCGGCCAACCATGCCGCAGCGTTGAGGAGGAAAGTGCGGTATTCGTCGTGAGCCCAGTTCCAATGAAAATGGCCACCGGTGAAGCCCAAGCCGCGGCCGCCGTCACGGCGCTTGAATGCCCAGGCGACGTGCTGGTGCTCTTTGCGCCCGAGCACGGCGGCGCGCACGTGGGGGTTATTGGAGTGTGGGCCATCGGGGCGCTTGAGCGTCTCGGCCGGGGGCAACGCGGACAACAGCGGCACGACGTTCCGTAGGTCATCGCGGAAACGCATGTGGTAGTACCACTCGTCATGAATGGTAAACGGCACGACACCACGGGTGATCGGGTGATCCGGCAGGGCCGTGAACTGGGCCGACCATAACGGGTTGACCGACCAGGATTGCTCGTAGTACCCGCCGATCCACTTGAGCATGTGTGGGAAGTTCGATTCGTCGGGCGGGATGAGGGCATAGTGAAGAAAGCCCAGGCCGGCGCCGCGCTTCGCCAGCAATTCAAGGGTCTGTTCGTGGCCGATCAGAGGATGGGCGTTGCCGCCGTCAGAGTAGATGATCACAGCGTTTGCGGAGTGGATTGCCTGTTCGTCCGCCGGCCAGCCGCCGACGTGGACGACGACATCGAGCCGGTTCGTGGCCTGCCGCAGGTGGCGAGCGAGGAGTTTGCATCCGGCGGCGTGCTCATGTTCACCAAAGGCGTGGCTGTCACGCCCGGCGATGAGGACGAGCTTCTTGCGGCTGATCACCGATGCCGTCGCCACGCCCGAAGCGTTGGCCAGCAGAGCGGCACAGCCGCTGATGAATGTGCGCCGGGTCACGGGCTTACCGGTCTTGCGAATCGATGACGCGCGCGTGCTATTCATGGTCGCACACGGATTTAATCAACCGTCAATCGGAATATCGAGTTCGCCGAGGGTTTGCCGCAGCCAAGCGAGCGATTTCTCGATCATGGGCCCGCCGGCACCTTCGCATTCCATGCTGAGCGGGCCGTTGTAGCCGTTGTTGCGCAGCAAGGTCAGCACCTTCCGGATGTTGTCGGCATTGACACCATCGCCGATCGAACAGTGACTGACCGCAATGCCGGTCTGTTCGCCACGCGCCGCCGACGCGAGCGACTCGCTGACGTCTTTGACGTGCACGTGGGTGACCTTCTCCTTGAATCGCTTGCAGAATGCGACCGGGTCCTGGCCGGCGATGAACGTGTTTCCGGTATCCATGTTCATCCGCAAGAACGGCGAGTCACAGAATGCGAGCATGGTCGCCATCATGTCGGGTTTGGTGGTGAAATAGCCATGCACTTCGATGCTGATGGTCATCTCGTAGGCCTCGGCCACTTCGATGATCTGCGCATAGCTGCGCTTCATCAGGTCCAGGGCTTCATCATCGGACAGTCCTTCGGGTTTGTGCAGACCGTCGGTCGTGGCGATGCGCTGACAGCCGGCGTGTTTGGCCCAGGGAATAGTCTTCAGAACGTAGGGCAC
>JBHHZX010000245.1:0-6413 GCA_046758265.1 Phycisphaerae bacterium | reverse complement strand
GGAGATGCCCACGGTGCGTCCGACCTCGAGCATCGTCATCTGCTCGTAGTAGTACAGCACAATGATCAAGCGCTCCGCGCGGCTCAGCTCGTGTGTAATCAACTGCTTGATGTCCGCCTTCTGCGCCTCGGCGACCGGGTCGCAGCTATGCTCGTCCGGCACAATGTCGATCTCCGCCACGTCGCGGTCCGATTGCGAGTCCCCGAACCGCTGCGAGAGGGAAATCAGCGAGACGGCATTTGCGTCGCGCAGCAGTTTGCCGAACTGCTCCGGCGGCAGCCTCATCCGCCGGGCGACTTCTTCTTCCGTTGGCACGCGGCCCAGTTCCGCCTCCAAGGCCCGCATCGTCTCGTTGAGTTTGTGCGCCCGATGGCGGACCAACCGCGGAACCCAGTCCATGCTGCGCAGCTCGTCCAGGATCGCGCCGCGAATGCGCGGCGCGCAGTAGGTCTCAAACTTCACGCCGCGCCGGAGATCAAACGCGTCGATGGCGTCTACCAGCCCGAAGATGCCCGCGCTCATCAGGTCCTCGACGTCGACCTCATCGGGGAGCTTGGCGCGGATCCGTTCGGCGGTAAAGCGCACCAGGTAGAGGTAGTGCTCGACCAGTCGATTGCGCAGCTCGTCGTGGGGGCTGGCTTTGAACGCCCGCCAGGCCGCGCGCAGCGATTCTTCGTCCGGGAAGGTGCGGACTTTCTGCTCGCGACTCACTTTGCGCAGTCGGCTGGGATACCTGCGTCGATTCATGAAGCTATCCTGTCTCTACCGTATCGGGTTTTTCAGCGGGTTCCTCCGAGTCGAAAGACTCCGTCGAAGCCCGATGCGCCTGATCCACCGCGAGTTTCTTACGCTGCAAATAGTCGCGCAAGACCAGCTTGGTCGTCCAACTCACGAACTTCCCCACCAGCAAGCCCGCCAGCATGGCAATCAGGGCCCGTTGCAGGACCAACACGGCCGAATTCCCGGCGGAAAGACCCGCGACAATGGCCGCCGCGAACGCGAGCAGTGCAACCTGGACGCTGATGCTGCCGATCATGGACGAAAATCCGTATCTCTTCCTATCGGCCCACTCCCTCTGTCGACTTGGATCGGCCCTAGAAGAAGAGGCTGGCCACCCGCCCCCACAAGCCGACCGGCATGCGCGCCGTGCGCGCCGATGGACGTAAGCGCCGCGAAATAGCGTCGGTCCGCACGCTCGCGGCGCAACGCGGATAACGCATCACAAATGGTTCCCGCTGCCGGACGGCCGCGATTACGTGCCGGTCGAATGGGACATATCCAAGGTATTCGAGCGAGAGTCCGAGAAACTGTACCGCGACGCGCTGCAGACGACGGACGGTGTCAATCGCCTCGGCCTGCTGCTGAGTCATGTTCACCACCACCGCGGCGCGGGCGCAAAAACCACGTTGGTAAAGCAACTTCAGGGTGGCGTAGGAATCGGCGACCGCGGCGGGTTCGGGCGTGGTAACCAGGATCAACCGGTCACAGGCCAGCGCAAAGCTTGCCGCCGCTCCGGTCGCGCCGGCCCCACAGTCTACTATCAGCACGTCGCAGGCCCGCCCGAGACGGCCCAACGCCTCCACGTAGAGCGCCGGATCGGATTTGCAGACTCCCGGCTCGTGCCGTAGCCCGGATATGCCACAGAGCACGCGCAAGCCCGCCGGGCCGTCCGTAAGCAGCTTCTGTACCGAGCGGACCGGTTTGCGCAGGTCCGCCAGGTCGGCGCGCGGCGAGATATTTAAGAGGATGTCTACGTTGGCGTGTCCAAAGTCGGCGTCGAGCAGAATCGTGCGTGCGCCGTGCCGCGACAGTTGGATGCCCAGATTCAGAGCGAGATTCGTCTTGCCGACACCCCCCTTGCCGCTGGCGACGACAACCAGTTCACCCCGTGTTGGCGTCCGTACCATTCGCCCACCACTCCCTTCGTGGGGGCGCGCGCCCGACGCACCGCGTCCGGCGCCCGAGGCGCGCTTATTCTGGGGGAAAGATTAACGCCGCCATGCGCTCTGCACAAGCCTCTTCGATGTGATTTGGGACGCTTTCTCCGTTGGTCACGTATGACAGGCCCCACTCCAGCTTCTCGATCGCGTTGAGGATCACCCCCAAGCCGACCGCCTCGTCGAGATGCGTCAGCACCACCTGGGAAACGCCCAGCTCTGCGAAGCGCTGAGCCATCCGCATCTGTACGCTCGGCACCATCGAGGCGGGCAGCACCAGGTGCAGCTCATCCGGCCGCGCCGCCCGCAGCACCGCCGCCAGGCGTGCGAAGTGTGCCCGGTCGCCGGCACACACCCCATGGGTATCGATGAGGACCAGATCGACCGCTCCCAACTCGCGAAAAACGCTCTTGACCGCCGCGACGGTTTGGGCCGTGCGCATCGGCACGCCGATGATCTGGGCGTAGCGACGCATCTGGTCGTTGCAGCCCAGCCGCTGCATGTCGAGCGAGACCATTGCGACCCGCTTCTTGAGGCGCAACCGGAAGTGGGCGGCGAGCTTGGCCAAGGTGGTGGTTTTCCCTCCGCCGGCCGGTCCGACTGCGGCGACGCGGCGCGGCTTGTGGCCCGTCAGGCTAATCCCGCCGGTGACTGGAATCATCTTGGCGATCGTCTGGCGAAGTACGCTCTGAATCGCCCCGGCGCTGGGGGCGGCGCCTCCCGGCACCAGCGTGGCAGCCCGACGAGCCAGCCGCGACGCCAACTCCTCCGCCACTTCGTTCTGAACCAGTTCCAAGTAGTACGGATAGACGTGTTCCGGCAAGGTCCGTCGGCTGGTCCGCTGCCGCATCGCATCCACTCGACGTGGTGCGGTGAGCGCGGTGTCAGGTGGCGCAGCGGTGATCTCCACGGCGGAGCCGCCGAGCAAACCACCGATCCCGGTCCGCGGGCAACTGCGCGTGCCAACGATGACAGCGTTGTCGCCCAATTCACGTTTGACGCGCGTCAATGCTTCACGCATGGACGGCGCTCGGAACGTTTGCACCTTCTGCATCGAGACTCACCACTCCGTGTGCCTGCACCTCGATTCCCCGGACAATCTCGTTCAATCCCAACACCGCCGTCTGCCGTAACAACGGCTCGATCAACCGGCGCACCCACAGCCGCACCTGTGGGGAACAAAGCACCACGACGCTGCTGCCCCCCGCGCTGGCGGTGGCGCGCTCGACTTGCTGCTTGGTTTTCCGGGCAAGCTCCGACTGGGGCTCAGGCGGGACGGCCAGGGTCGAGCCGTGCTCGAGCCGCTGGATGTTGCCTTGAATGTAGTCTTCGGTTGCCGGGTCCAACGTCACGCAGTGGATCACGCCGCCGTCGTCTTTGTACTGCGAGCAGATCGTCCGCGCCAGGGCATTGCGGACGTACTCGGTGAGGATTTCGGTATCCTTGGTCTTGGCCGCCCAGTCGCCGAGCGTCTCGAGAATGGTTTCCAGGTCGCGAATGGGCACGCGCTCGCGGAGCAGGCCTTGTAGCACCCTCTGCACGTCCCCTGCTTTGAGCAAGTTTGGAATGACTTCCTCGACCAACGGCGCGTTGCGCCGCTTGAGGTTGTCCAGGAGCTTGTTGGTCTCCGCCCGCGTTAGCAGCTCGGCCGCCTGCCGCTTGACAACCTCGGTCAGATGCGTCGCCAGCACGCCCGTCGCTTCGACCACGGTGTAGTTCAGCCGCTCGGCCCGGTCGCGCTCCGCGGGTGGAATCCACCAGGCGGTCAGCCCGAATGCGGGCTCGCGCGTCTGGATGCCGCCCAGCGGTTCACTCGCGAGCCCGGAATCGATCGCGAGCATCTGGTCGACGTACAGTTCGCCGCGGGCCACCTCTTGTCCCCGCAACAACAGCGCGTACTGATTCGGCTCCAGGCTGGTGTTGTCACGGATTCGGACCGGCGGCACGACCAGGCCCAGTTCGATGGCGAGCTGCTTGCGGAGTGAGCTGATCCGGTCGAGCAGATCGCCGCCGCGCGCCCGATCGACGATCCGCACCAGCCCGAGCCCGATCTGCAGTTCGAGCGCGTCCACGTCGAGGTGCGATTCAATCGGTTCGGCCTTGGCGCGTTCTTTGGCGCGCTGTTCAGCCGCTTTCTTGACCACGGTCGAAAGCTGCGTCTTTCTGGTGAAAAACGCCATCAAGCCACAGCCGGTCGCCAGCGTGATCAGCGGGAAGGAGGGCAGCGGGGTGAGCGTTAACACGAGCAGGAAGCCGGCCGCCATCGTCAAGGCGACGGGTTTGGCGAACAACTGGCCCAGGACCTCTTCGCCCATGTTGGTTTTGCCGGTGCTGCGTGTCACGAGCATGCCGGCACCGACTGACAGGACGAAGGCCGGGATCTGGCTCGCCAGACCGTCGCCGATGGTCAGCTTGGTATAGACATCGAGCGACTCGCGCAGCCCCATGCCGCCTTCCACCATGCCGACGTAGATCCCGCCCAGCACGTTGACGAACGTGATGACGATGCCGGCGATGGCGTCACCGCGGACGAACTTGGCGGCCCCGTCCATCGCCCCATAGAAGTCGGCTTCCTGCGCGATCTGGTCGCGTCGGCGACGCGCCTCCGCCTCGTCGATGATGCCGGCGTTGAGGTCGGCGTCGATGGCCATCTGTTTGCCCGGCATCCCATCCAGCGTGAAGCGAGCCGCCACCTCGGCGATACGTGTGGCCCCCTTTGTAATCACGACAAACTGGATCACCGTGATGATCAGGAAGATGATCACCCCTACCGCCAGCGAGTTGCTGGCGACGAAGATGCCGAACGCTTCCACCACGCGGCCGGCCGCCTGCGTGCCGCTGGCGCCGTTGGACAGGATCAGACGCGTGGTGGCGGTGTTGAGCACCAGCCGCAGCAACGTCATCGCTAGGAGCAGCGACGGAAAGCTCGAAAACTCGAGTGGCGTGCGGAGGTACATCACCGTCATGAGCACCACGGTCGTCAGCAGAATGTTGGTGACCAGCAAGAAGTCGAGGATGCCGGTCGGCAGCGGGATCAGGATGACGAAGATCAGCGCTGCCGCCGCGGCTGGAAACAACGCCCCCCGATTTCGGGAGAGCCAAGTCAGGATGCGGTTATTGTTCAGCATAGGAACTCGCTGCGCGCGAATTGTGAATTAAGAAGAGCGAATAGCGAAGTGGAACCCCTCGAGATTGGACGCTCTGCCGTGATGTCCTGCGTCGCCGTCATCATGAACCCGGCCGCCCGCGAAGCCTCCGATTGTGAAAGCGGTGTTAGTCGCTCGTAATTCGCTATTCTCAATTCTGAATTCGCTATTCCTTTTTACCCTGCCGCCCGGCCGGACAGTTGGTACACGTACGCCAGCACTTCGGCGACCGCCCGGTAATACGCCGGCGGTACCTCATCGCCGACCTCGCAGGCTGCGTACAGTCCACGCGCCAGCGGCGGGCGCTGCACGATCACGATGCCCTGCTGCTGCGCGATCTGGCGAATCCGTAGCGCCAGGAAATCTTTGCCCTTGGCCATGACCCGTGGCGCGGCCATGGTGGCTTCGTCGTACTTGAGCGCGACGGCGTACTCGGTCGGGTTGGTCACGACGACGTCGGATTTGGGCACGTTGATCCCGATCCGTTGCATGGCGAGCTTGGCCTGGACCTGGCGGCGGCGGTTCTTCAGTAGCGGATCGCCTTCCATCCGTTTCAATTCGTCTCTGACCTCCTGCTTGCTCATCCGCAGTCGTTTCTCGATTTTGTGACGCTGGTAGATGGAGTCGATCAGACCCAGGACCAGCAGCACCAGCGCCAACCGCAGCATCAGCGAGAACATGATCTCACTGGCCATATGCAGGATGCCCAGCGGCGGAACCGTCCCGGCGCCGAGGACCGGCTGAATCCGCGCCACGACGGTGTAGTAGGCGATTAGCGCGACGAGCGCCATCTTGAGAAAACCCAGCCCGGTGCGTGTGATCGAGTCGAAGGAGAAAAGGCGCTTGACCCCCTTCAGCGGGCTGAGGTTATTGATGCTCGGAATCAGCTTCTTGGGCGTGATAACTATCCCGGTCTGAGCCAACACCCCACCAGCCGTTAGAACCATCAGCAGCAGCAAGAACGGCAGGAGCATCGCTGTGGCGGTGTAGCCCGCACGGGCGATCCAATTCTTGAGCGTGCCCGTCGACGCGTCGGAAACGTCCACCATTTCGCGAATGAGCAGAAGCATGCGCTCGAACATGCCAGGCCCAAACACATTAAGCAGGACCAACCCCACCAGCAGGGCGATCGCCGCCGTCAGGTCGGTGCTGCGCGGTACCTGCCCTTCCTCGCGCGCCTCTTGTCGGCGGCGCGGGGTTGGCTGTTCGGTTTTTTCGCCGGTATCGGCCTCTGCCATCGCGAATCACCCGTGCCATGCTCCGCAGCGTCGGACCTCCCAGTCCGACGCTTCTCCACCGTCCGCGGGGTGCCACGGGCAGCTTGCCTGCC
>JBHHZX010000244.1:0-6422 GCA_046758265.1 Phycisphaerae bacterium | reverse complement strand
CCCCGCTGCCCGACGGCCGACGGGGACGTCGGCCGTTACAATGAAGCGCGAAACACGCAAAGTGGAAACAGCATCCGGTACGACGGCTGCGGCGACCTCCCAGTGCGCGCTGGCCACCGGCCGCCGGAGCGCCGCCACGTCACGCGACGAAGCGCGGTCCGTCACCATCAGCCCCAGCAGCAGCGGCAGATACACCACACTCGCCAGGAACACGCGCCGTGCGCTGCCCACACCACGCTCACGATACAGCCGCAGGCCCAGCGCGCTGAGCAGGCCGCCAAGCACCAGCGCTCCAGCGGCGTAGACCCAGCCGGTGATCCCAACCACGGTGAGCATTAACGTAACCGGGATCAGCACCAGACTGTAAAGAAGAACCGCCTGGCAGGTAGCTTGCCCCGTCCCGTCGAACGTCGGCAGCATTCGGAAGCCGCCGCGCGCGTAATCTTCGCGATACATCCACGCCAGCGAAAGAAAATGGGGAACCTGCCAGACGAACAGGATCGCACCCAACACCCACGCGCCGGCGTCGAGCCGCCCGGTCGCCGCCGTCCAGCCCATCATCGGCGGAATCGCCCCGCAGATTGCCCCTACCAGTGTGTTCAGCGAGCTGCGGACTTTCAACGGTGTATAGATCAGGACGTAGATCAGTTGGCACGCCAACGCCAGCGCCGCCGTCAGCAGGTTCACCGTCAGCGCCAGCAGCAAGGCACCCGCCGCCGCCAACGATATCCCGAACATCCAACCTGCTCGCCGCGAGATCAGTCCGGCCGGCAGCGGTCGGCCGCGCGTTCGTATCATCCGCGCGTCCCGGTCCGCCTCCATGCACTGATTGACCGCGTTGATGCCGAATGCAGAGAAGGCTGTTCCGAGCAGCGCGGAAATCGCCAGCCGCCAATCGATCCCCGCCTGGCTGCCCAGCAGGAACCCGACGAACGTCGTCAGCAGGACCAGCGCGCACAGCCGCGCCTTCGAAAGCTCCAAGTAAGCCTCCAAGGCGCTTAACGGACGCAGCTTCGACCGAGCAACGACATCCCGAACACCCGCGCTTGTCGTGCTTGTACTCACGTTCATGTTGCTTCAGATTCTAGCTCCGTGAGCCGCGGTGGGGAACCGACGGCTCCTGCGGCGGGCAGCCCCCATCTATCGCGAACGCCAGCGTGCCCGCACCTTGGCAGCCGCGGGCAAACCCTGATAATGCCTAAAAGGCGCAATAGACTCTTGTAAGGCGACTCGAGCCGATCGCCGGCTGTGAAACGCAGGATTCAGCGTATGCAAAACGCCGCTCCAGTCGGCCCAAGAACCGTCGGCGACATTCTCACCATCGGCTTCGCCACCACCGTCGCGATGTGGGGGTTCGGCTACTTCGCGCACCTGCCGAAACAGCCCCTCCCGAGCTGGACCGTCTTCTGTGTGCTCGCCGTCTGCATGTTTCTCGGCGGTGGAGCCGCCGGCCGGTTTGCCGCCCGCGGCTGGAAAGGCGGTCTCTATTGCGGCCTGCTGACCGGGCTGCTGAACCTGCTGGTCCTCGGCAGCGTACTCGGCCGCGACGAGACCGGCAGGCTCAGCGCGACCGCCCTGTTCTGGGTGCCCGGTTCGATCGTCCTGGCAATGCTGTGTGGCACCACGGGTGCATTGCTTGCAGGCATACTCCCACGACCGCTGGGAACGCGCCGCCCCAACTGGCCGGCCGCATTTACCATCGTCGCCGCCGTGGCAACCGTCCTGCTACTCGCTGTCGGCGGCATGGTCACCGGGTACGAAGCTGGTCTGGCAGTGGCCGATTGGCCCAACACCGAAGGCTATAACATGTTCCTCTACCCGCTCGCGAAGATGACCGGCGGGATTTACTTCGAACACTCCCATCGGCTGGTTGGCTCGCTGGTCGGCCTGACCACGCTGGTGCTCGCCGTCTACATCTGGCGAACCCAGTCACGCCGCTGGCTGGCCTGGCTCGCGGTGATCGCGCTCTTGATGGTTATCCTTCAGGGCCTTATGGGCGGCCTGCGCGTCACGGGCCGCTTCACGCTAAGCACGGCCCAAGAGGATATGGCCCCAAGCCGGCAACTGGCGATCATTCACGGCGTTTTTGGCCAGGTCTTCTTCGCCACGCTCGTCGCGATCGCCACCTTCCTCTCGGCCACCTGGATCGGCGGCCGTCCGCCCACTGTACGGACCTCGACGACCGTGGACCGCCGGCTCGGCATCATCTCTGCTGCCGCGCTGCTCATTCAACTGATCACCGGGGCAACAGTACGACACATAGCTGGCGGGGTCATACTGCACGTCGCCCTGGCGGTGATCGTGCTCATATTGGTCGCCACCTTCACCGTGCGCGCCTGGGGGCTTTACGACAAGGAACCGATTCTGCCGAGATTCGGCGCGCTGCTGCTCGCGGTGATCGTCGTTCAGTTGGTGCTCGGCCTCGCAGCCCTCGTGGTGCTCATGTTACAGGCCCAGGGGCAATCTTCCGACAGCGTCCAGGTTCCGCTCACCACTTTGCACCAGACCGTCGGCGCCCTCCTGCTGGCCGGCACGACCAGTCTGCTGCTCTGGCATTATCGTCTCCTGACCCCGACGGCACATGTGCAATCCGTCACCGCCGCCACGCCCCCGCGCACATCGGAAACCCCACCGCAGTAACCGCAGCAATTGCGAGGCGAATTAACGTACAATTGCGCCATGGGATCGCTGGAGCGACGCCTCGAAGAACTCAAATGCGCCGGCCGCCGGCCAGCACCCCCGCCGCCCGCGCCCCACCCCCGCGCACGTACGCTGAGCGAAGTGGTCGCGGGGACCGAAGCGCGCTGTGGCGGTGGCTCATACTGGAAACTGGCCGTACCCTTCGAACAAGTGTGCGACACCCACACCATTCGCGCCGAAGCGTTCGCCAAGCCGCTGCAGTGCGAGGTTCGACGAGATGAGTTCGCCGTGCTCGACCCGACACGCACGCTGGTGATGGACATCGAAACCGGCGGCTTTTCCGGCACGCCGGTGTTCCTGATCGGTGTCGTCGCGCTGGACCAGTGGCCTCTGCGTGCCGAGCAATGGCTGGCCCGCGACTATCCCGAGGAGGAAGCGATCCTGCAGCGCCTGGCCCGGTGGGCCCGCAAGCGTCCCATTTGGATCACTTTCAACGGGAAAGCGTTCGACCTGCCCTTCCTGCTCGACCGCGCTACGCTTTACGGCGTGAAAATGCCGCCGCCGCGCGTACATGTCGATCTGCTGCACGCCGCCCGTCGCCGCTGGCCGGGCGAGTTGCCGGACTACCGTCTCGAGACCCTCGAGCGGCACGTCCTCGGCCGCACACGCGTCGGCGACGTGCCCGGCTGCGACGTGCCCGATCTGTTCCACCACTTCATCCATACACGCAACGCGGCTCCGCTGAAGCCCGTGCTCGAACACAACCAGCTCGACCTGGTCACCAGCACGGAACTGCTCGTGCGTCTCTCGCAACGCGATGAGCCCGACTGACCCGCACTAGCGGGACACGCCCGACAAGTTCCTCTACAATGTCCCTTAGGTGGGAGCCCCGTACCCGCGGCTTGTCATTAGAGGCCCAGCGGCCACTACCTGCTACGCTAAAATCGAAGAGCGAATTGACCTGGTTCAACGTGGGAGCGCCAAATGATATTAAGGAAGCCGACTCGTCCCCTTCGACTGATTGTTCCCCTGCTGCTCCTCGCCGGCATTTGCCGGGCCGGGGAAGACAGGTCCGCCGATCACGAGGCGCTGTTCAACACGGCAGCCTACGTCGAGCACGTCCGCTACCTGGCCAGCGATGAGTTGGCCGGTCGTCTACCCGGTACGGACGGTGGTCGAGCCGCCACCGACTACATCGCCGAACGGTTCAAAGAATTCGGCCTCAAACCGGCCGGCGTGGACGGGAGCTATTTTCAACCGTTCACAATTCGGCGGCTGAAGAAGCTGAACGAAGAGCGCGCTACGTTCAAGATCATCGGAATAGACCAAGACTGGAAAGTCCGGCAAGACTGGATGCCGATGCCCTTTTCCAAGCCCGGCAAGATCGAAGGTCCGCTCGCGTTCGCCGGCTACGGGGTTGAAGCGCCCGACCACGGTTACAACGACTACGCCGACTTCGACGCCGAGGGCAAGGTCCTGCTGATCCTCCGCCACGAACCGAAAGCCGACGACCCGGAGGCAGACTTCGGCGGCGAAGCGCCGTCGCGGCACGCACGGTTCGTCAAGAAGGCGCGCACCGCGGCGAAGAAGGGTGCGAAAGCGCTGCTGATCGTCAACGCGCCGAATCGCGACCCGGACAAGGACGAGCTCTACCCCTGGCATAGTTGGAATACTCGCCAATCCTACGCCTTGCCCATGGCACACATCTCGCGTGAAATGGCCGATGCGATCCTCAGGCACGCGCAGATGCCGGACCTCAAAACACTCCAGGAAAAACTCGACGGCGAGCATCAGGCGCTTTCTGCTGATCTCAAGGACGTCGCAGTCGACGCGGACACGGGTATCGAATACCTGGAAGGTCGTAACGTGCTGGGGCTGCTCGAAGGCGACGGCAGCACCGACGAAGTCATCGTTATCGGCGCACATCACGATCACCTCGGCACTGTGCCATCCCACTCCGGGGAAACTGACAAGACGCCTGTAATCCACAACGGAGCCGACGACAACGCCTCGGGAACCGCCGGCGTGCTCGAGTTGGCCCGGGTCTTCGCCGCCGGCCCCCGCCACCGGCGCAGCCTCCTTTTCATGACCTTTGAGGCCGAGGAGCTCGGCCTGCTCGGCAGCAAGCACTTCCTAGAGCACCCCACCGTCGCCCTGGACGAAGTGCGCGCCATGATCAACCTCGACATGATCGGCCGACTAAACCAGGAGCGCCTCACGCTCTTCGGCGTGCCGACTGGGAAAGAGTTCGGCGCCATCCTGCGCAGCGCCGCCGACCCCGCCGCCCTGGAGTTCAAAACCCCCGGCACCAACGCCGGCTATTTCGGCAGCAGCGATCACTTCGCGTTCTACCGCAAGGAGATTCCCGTGCTGTTCGCCTTCACCGGCGTGCACAAGCAATACCACCGACCGGAAGACGACTGGGAACTGATCGACGGCGAGGGGGCGACCAAGCTCCTGCAAACGATGCACGCCGTCGTCAGTGAGCTTGCCAACATGGAGGCGGGCCCCACCTTCGTCAGCCAGGAAGAACAGGAAGAAGAAGCCACTACCAGACCGGCTGAGGAGCGGGAGGAGGAAGTCGCCCAAGAACGTCCCGACCGCCGCAGACCAAGGGTCCGCCTCGGATTCATGCCCGACTACACCAACGAGGAAGGCGGCCTGCTGGTAGACGCGGTCATCCCGGGCGGGCCGGCCCAAAAAGGCGGGATGAAAGACGGCGACCGCATCGTCAGGATCGGCGAGTACACCATTAGCGACATGTACAGCTACATGGACACGCTCAAGAACTTCAAGGCCGGCGACGAAGTTGAGGTCATCGTGGAGCGCGACGGCAAGCAGGTAACGCTCAAGATCAAGCTTGAGGCGTCGCGACGCCGCCCGAGACCCGACGACGAGTAGCTAATACCGTCAGGCCGACGCCAGGTACCATTCTGGGCCGGACGAGAAGTGCAGCCCCCGTTGGCAGCCCACCCGGACTTCCGTTTGCGAGACTCGGTCGGCACGAGCCGGCACACGGAGCATCTGATCATTCCCGACGCACCGGATAGCAATCAAAAAAGCGACACCCGCGGCCCCTCCAACCGCGGGCATCATAGGTGCTTCTATCCCGGCACGGTCGCCGGTCCGCCTAGCGCCGACGCAAAACCAATCGCACCCCAATGAGCAGCGTCAGCAAAGTCGCCGGTTCCGGTGTCGGGTAACCCCGCCCTGCTTCGCCTGAATACCCGCCCCCATCGGCCGCCAGCCCGTAGTCCACGAGCGGGTCATAGCCGGAAGGCAGCGCCAGCTCAAGATAATCGATGTTCCCGCGTGAAACCGCCGACTGCCCGACGAGCTCCTCGGCCCCCGGCAGCAGCGGGTTGACGAACGTGAACACGCCCGCCGTCTCGAGCACGAATGACTGTTGCCCGCCGAAACCATACAGCGAGGCAAGCTCAACGTCGATCGCAATCAGCATTTCGTACTCGGTGATGCCGAGATCCGGCATCTTCCCCCAGATGAACAGGTCCTCGCCCTCGCTAAGGCCGGTGCCGGTCAGGCTGAGGTCCAGATGCGGCGGCTCGGCGTCCTCGCCGTCGAATTCCAGGTACAATTCGAAGTCACCGCCGAACTCGTCAAAGGCGTTGAAAATCGGTAGCGGGTCGCCGCCCGGCCAGATTTCCCAGAAGGCGGTGACTTCGCGATCGAGCTCGTGGCCGGCCAGCATCAGGTAGTCGGGCTCAGCTCCGCGCGGGTCGTAAAACGGGACCGACACCGGCTCCCACGCCCCAAAATGGAAA
>JBHHZX010000243.1:0-6423 GCA_046758265.1 Phycisphaerae bacterium | reverse complement strand
GGTGGTTGCTCCTCCTCCATCGGGCCGTAGAAGAACTCATCTAACCCCCGGATGTCACGCCGTTCAGTTCTTTGACTTGATTCCGTTTCGCCACGGGAATGTCGCCCGGCGTCACCCAGTTCGGTTACAACGACCGCGAGACCGGCGGGGCCACCAAGCGCGAGCATTTCGGCGCAGCGGTCTGGGTAGCGATTGGTTGGTGCCCCAACGGCCGGTACTCGCCCACTGCCGAACCGGTCCATCTCTTGCGCCCCCCGACACATGGTGCGTAGGGACAGTACCCAACCCAGCACTTGAGGGACATGGCCACCGGGTAGCGATTCTTGTATACTCGCGGATTAACGCGATGCGAGCCGCTGTTCCCCGACCGGGCAACAGCGCACGTACCCTGAAGGAGTGTGCCATGTCACGACGCCGAGCCGTGTGGGGGTTTGTTTGTATCCTTGGCGTGCTGGGGCACCTCGCCCCCGTGCTGCACGCCGACGATATCGAGGATGTCAAGGCGAGAATCGCCGCCGCAGGCGACGCCGAGAAGTACGATGCCGACGCCGTCATCGTCCTGGAGGCGACCGACGTGACGGTGCGACCGAACGGGATCGGCGTGGCGCGGCGGCACAAGGTTGTCAAGATTCTGCGGGACGGCGCCATCCGCAGCCAAGCGGTGCAGCGCTTCGGGTACGAGCCGAACACCAACAAGCTCGAATTGAGCGCGGTCCGCGTGTACCGCGCCGACGGCAGCGTGGAGGAGATTCCGATCGACGGTTGCGTCGACCAGCCCCAGCCGTCCCACCTCCTCTATTGGGGTCACAAGCAATTGGTCGTGGCGCTTCCGCGGCTCGAAGTCGGCGACGCGCTCGAAACCGTAAGCGTGCTGACGGGGTTCAACGTGGCATACCTGGCCGACGAGGAGGAAGTGGCGGTGAACGCTTTCGGCCAAGTCCTCAAGCCGCCGGTGCCGGGCCATTGGCACGACGAGGTGCACTTCTGGTCGAGCCTGCCGGTCATCGAGAAGCGCTACACCGTCCGCGTGCCGAAAGACAAGCCGCTGCAATACGAGATCTACAACGGCGAGGTATGCACGTCGGCGACGTTCGACGGCGACCACGTCGCCTACTCGTTCATCAAGGAGGACATCGAGCCGTTCGAGAGCGAGCCAAGCATGGAAAGCGCGCCCAACGTCGCGCCCAAGCTGTTGCTGGCGACGCTGCCGGACTGGCAGTCCAAGGGCCGTTGGCTGCACTCGGTCAGCGAGCCGCAACTGGAAGCCGACGACGCGATCCGCGCGAAGGTGGCCGAGATCATCAAGGACTGCAAGACGGACGAGGAGAAATACACGGCCCTGAATCATTGGGTGGCCGAGAACGTTCGCTACGCCGGCACCACCCGCGGCATGTCCGAGGGCTACACGATTCACGACATCAAGGAAACGTTCCGCGATCGCTGCGGCGTCTGCAAGGACAAGGCCGGCATGCTCTGCGGCATGCTGCGTGTGGCGGGGTTTGAGTCGTACACCGTCATGACGATGGCCCGGCAGCGGGTGGACTTCATTCCGGCCGACCAGTTCAACCACTGTGTCACGTGCATCCGCAAGGAGGACGGCTCGCTGATTCTGCTGGACCCGACGTGGATGCCGAAGAGCCGCGACAACTGGTCCACACTGGAGCCGCTCCAGCACGTCGTCTATGGTACGCCCGAAGGAGAGCCGCTCTCGCTCTCGCCGTACTTTCCGCCCGAGCACAACCTGGCTAGCTGGCGGGCAACGAGCGAGATCGATCGCAATAGCCGTCTGACCGGCAGCTTTGACTTCACGTCGTGCGGCGCCCCGGAGGGCCGGCTGCGTCGCACGCTGGCCGGCCTGCACCCGAGCAAGCTCTACCGGTTCTTCGACAACACCATCATGCGGCTGAGCCCGAACGCCCGAATGATCAGCGTCACGCACACCGACCCGGTCGATTTCTCCAGGCCCATGAACATCAAAGCCGATTTTGCCGTCGACCATTTCGCCATCGGCGACGGAGACAAGCGCTACCTGTCGCTGCCGATGCTGCAGACCGTGCTCGGCGACCGAACGCTGTACGACCTGTTCGGCAAGACGTCGCGCGAGGAGCGCAAGTACGGTATCAAGCTGCTCGCGACGCGGCTGGCGCGATTCGAAGAGACGCTTCGGCTGCCGGGTGGCTGGACCGTGGTGAACAAACCCGAGCCGGTGGGCATCGACGGCCCCGCGGCTGGGCTGCACTTCGACATCGAAACATCGCCGGGACAGATTCGCTACACCTGCGAACTGTCCGTCAAACGATGGGTGATTCCGCCAGATGAATACGCGAACTTCAAGGAAGTGATGGAAAAGTTTGAAGAATTGGCCGGCCGCACGATCGCCTGTAAGTTGGAGGCCCGCAGTGTACGACGCTGAATCGACTTTGGACCTAGTGCTGCGTCAGCCATCAATCGATGCGTGGGTGGCCCACGGCTTCAGCCGTGGGGGACACGAATCAGCGAGACATTCGGGTCCCCCACCTCTGAAGAGGTGGGCCACCCAGTCAATGGCGCTGCTCATCGTCTTCTGCGCCGGTTGTGCCGCGCCGCTGCACGCCGACCAGCCAAGACGCGCCGGCGACGCGCTCGAAACGCCCGACGCGGTATACGAGCTGTGGGAACAGCATTGGACGCTCGCGGGCGACGGCTCGCAGGTTTATCACGAGAAGCGACACCTGCGGCTCAACTCGGACCGCGTTTACCGCACGTTCGGCGATCCACGGATCACCTATAACGCCGACACCGATGCGGTGGAAGTGCTCGAGGCGCGGACGAGATTACCGAACGGGAACTACGTGGAGCTAGCGGACTATTCCACGGTCGAAGTGGCGCCGAACGCGGCGGCCGGCTGGCCAGCGTTCGCCAACCTGCGGCAGCGCGTGATGGTGATGGGCGGTATCGAGGCCGGCTGCGTGCTGGAGACCGAATACAAGATCACGACGAAGGCCGGAGTGAAACCGTATCTGGCGGCCGACCTGCGCATCGACAACCGCTACCCGGTTCGCGCGCGTACCGTGACGGTAACGGCACCGTTCGGAGCGGAGCTGTCGCCAGTCGTGAGCGGCTTGCCGGAGGACAGCTACGTGTACACGTTCGAGCAGCGCTCCGACGGCCGCACCACGCACCGCTGGGACTTCGCCGCCCTGCCTGCCAACCCCAACGAGCCCCAGGCGCTGCCGTGGCGAGAGCGGGGCGTACGGCTGGCGTTCACCACGGCGCCGGATGGCGACACCTGGATCAAGGAACGTCTTGCGGTTGTCGACACGGCCGCCGACGAGTCACCGCTGTTGACGAAACTGGCCCAGGAGTGGACGAAGGATGAGAGCACCGGCCACGACAAGTTGCATGCGGTGCAGAAGAAGCTGGCCGGCTCGTTCAACTTCGTCAACTTCGACGTCGCGTGGCGGCCGGCCATGCCGCGGCGTGCCTCGGACGTGATCTATCACAGCTACGGTCTGCCCGCCGAGTCCGCCGCTGTTCTGCTCGCGCTGGCCCGCGCCGCCGGTGTCGCCGTGCAACCAGCGCTGCTTGTTGCCGACGGCATCTGGGAGGAACACCCACCCCAAGCCGCGCTGGTGGCCGCGTATGTCGTTAGGCACGATAGCCCGGAGGGTGTCGAGATATGGGATCCGCGCCATGGCCGCATCCACCGTGATAAGCGCTGGGCGGGCCACACGCTTTTGAGCGTTAAGGGGAACAAGCTTGCGCGCATCCCGCTGCCTGCGTGGCGGAGTGCCGACGAGAGCCGCTGTATGATTACCGGAAGCGTCACCATCGCGGAAGACGGCAAGTACAGCGGGAAGCTATCGATCAAGACGACCGGCCTGTTCGTTTCGCCCAACGATCTGGAGACGGGGGACGGGCAAAAACGCCGTGTGAAAGCAATCGTCAACCACCTGCTGCCCGGCGCCGAGGTGGCAGACTTCACGCTGAAATCGCTGACGCCTGAGACATTCGCGGTTGAGGCCGAAGTTGAGTCGGCGGAGGCACCGGAGAAGGTACACGAGTGCTACGAGCTCGAGTTGGCGGAGACTTTTCCGGCGCTGGCAGAGGTCTCGATCCCGCTCGACTACTCGCGTCGGCTGACGCCGGCCCGCCTGGCAGGGCCGTTCGATGAGCGCGTTGAGTTGGCCATCACGTGGCCCGAGGGATGGAGTACGGACATCCTTCCGAACGCGCTCGAGCCGAACGAGGGCCGATGGGGCTTGGTGGTGCAGACGGTCAGCCCCACCGAAAATGGCCTCAACCTCATGCGGCACACGCGTATCGCACATCGCGACCTCTCGCCCGCCGGCGTGGTCGCCTTGCGCCAGCCGCTCAACGAATTGCGGAGTGAGCATTCCCGCACGCTGCTGCTCAGGCCGTAGCCGTGGCTCGCGTGATGGGATATTCTGTTGTTTCTGTGGTTTTGCGACCGTTGACGCGCACGCGGCGAATGCGTGCCGGGTCGAACCTGACAACTCGAGACTCGAAAGGTGTGCTTATGTTCCGCTTAGTTTTGCCCGTACTCATGCTCGCGATCGTTCCGTTACTCGCCGCAGATCAGCAAGCGGGTGAGGAAAAGAAGGGACCGGACCCGCGGCACCCGCGCGTAAAGATGCAAACGACGCTGGGAGATATCGTTCTCGAACTGGACGCCGAGAAGGCCCCGGTTACCGTGGACAACTTCCTCCACTATGCCGACGAGGGCTTCTACAACGGCACGATCTTCCACCGCATTGTGCACAAGAAGCTGCCACGTATCCGCATCGACGTGATCCAGGGCGGCGGTCGTACGGCGGACATGGAGCCGAAGAAGGAGGGCTTGCGTCCGCCGATCAAGAACGAGTGGCAGAACGGCCTGAAGAATGAGCGTGGCACCATCTCGATGGCCCGCACTTACAAGCCCGACTCGGCCACCTCGCACTTTTTCATCAACACCGCAGACAACGAAATGCTTGACCAGCCCCAGGGCGGGGCCGCTTACGCCGTTTTCGGCAAGGTCGTCGAGGGCCTGGACGTCGTGGACAAGATCCGGAATACCGAGCTGCACCAGCATCCCAAGATGCTTAAGAGGTGGGGCGCGGTCACGCCCGTGGAAGCGGTGGTGATCAAGTCACTCACGCTCTTGGACGGGCTGAGCTATGCAGACGTTGCCGCGGTGACCAAGCCGGCCGTGGAGGCCGCCGCCAAAGCCCAAGCCGCACGGGCCAAAGCCGAAGCGGAGGCCAAGGCCAGAGCCAAGGCAGAAGCCGAGCCCCGAGCCAAGGCTTTCAAAGCGCTGCTCACAAACGGTGAGGACGAAAACGGTAACAAGCTGCAAAGGTCTCCGACGGGCCTGATGTACGTCATTCTCAAGGAAGGCGAAGGGCCCTCGCCGACATTCGTCGACGAGAAGCTCCGCGAAACCACGACAACCGACTGGCTGCTGCAAAACAAAGATGCGAAGCGCCTGCCGGCCATGGACAAGGTCGAGGTCCACTACACCGGCTGGCTGATGGCTGGGACGCAATTCGACAGCTCGCGCGATCGCGGCAGGCCCGCCACGTTCCCGTTGAACGGCGTAATCAAGGGCTGGTTCGAGGGGGTCAGCATGATGAAGGTGGGCGGAAGGCGACTGCTGATCGTCCCGCCGGACCTGGCCTACGGCAGCCAGGGACGCCCCGGCATCCCACCGAACTCCACGCTCGTTTTCGACGTCGAACTGCTGAGCATCAAGTAGCTCAAGGCAGCAGAGAAAGCGTCCGGTGGCTTCCCGTCCTACGACGGCCGGCGGGGGCGCCGGCCGCTACATCCAGCTCAGATGTCCGGCCGCGTGCGTTTGCGGAAATAATGCCGGGTGGCATGGCCAAGCGTAGCGCGGCCATGCATCGCAATGAACGGGCGACATGCCCGCGCCTTCGGCTTGGGCATGGCACCCAACGCCGTCAACCAAGTCTGGCCGGGTGCCATGGCTTCACGCGACGCAGTCGCGGGTAGCCGTGCTATCGTCCCCAACCATGCCCACCCACGGCTTCGCCGTGTGAGGGCATGCCACCCACCACACGCTTGGTGCGATTGGGATCCCTACCCCCCCACCAGCAATTTCTCGTACAGACTCGTGCCGTCGGTGTCGGTCAACGGGCCGGTCGGGGCTCCGTTCAGGAACTGGTGCATCAGCCGGTCCGCGTCGGTTTGCAGCGTGTCCGGGTCGGCGTCGCGTAGCTTCTCGAAGTCTTCCCGCGGGCCGATCCGCAGGATACGGCCCTGGTCGAGCATCACCATGCGGTCGGCGATGCGAAAGGCCGAATCCATCTCGTGCGTCACGACGATGCTGGTAACGTTGAGCTTGCCGGAGAGGTCCATCATTAACTGGTCGATGGCGCACGAGGTAACGGGATCGAGCCCGGCGCTCGGCTCGTCGTAATA
>JBHHZX010000242.1:0-6443 GCA_046758265.1 Phycisphaerae bacterium | reverse complement strand
ATCTACGGGCAGATTGTCCCGCTCGGTTTCATGTGGGCGAATCTGGCGATCAGCCGCCTGCTGGGGGTTTCCGAGTGGGCGCTCCGGCTGCTGCCGTTTGCGGCGGGTATGGTTGCGGTACCGCTGTTCTGGCGCTTCGCGACGACCGTGCTACGGCGGCGGGCCGCGTTTCTGGCGGTCGGCATGCTCGCGGCCGCGTATTACAGCGTCCGCCACGCCAATGAGGTCAAACCCTACTCGACCGACCTACTCGTTTCGCTGGCACTCCTGATGTTGGCCTGGAAAGTGTACGGCCGGCCTCGTTCGACGGGCCGCTGGATCGCCCTAGTCATTCTGGCCGGTCTGAGCGTCTGGTGTTCCTACCCCGCCGTATTCGTCGCCGGTGGCGTCGGGCTGCTGCTGGTTACGCTCCTGATCCGCGAGAAGTTTCGACCGGGTCTGATGGCAGGCTGGGTGGCGTATGCACTCGTGCTTTCCGCCAGCTTCAGCAGTATGTACCTGGTCTACGCTCGTCCGCATGCCGAGTACGCGTCACGACTCAGCGAAATCAACATGTGGGCCAAGACGTTTCCGCCAATTCTGGAGTTTTGGAAGTTTCTCGCTTGGCTGGCGTACATCCACACGGGCAGAATGTTCGCTTACCCGATTGGCGGAGCCAACGGCGCCAGCATCGTGACGTTCGTGCTGGTCATGATCGGCAGCGTTCACCTATGGCGCCGCGAGCGACCGCTCCTGCTGCTCTTGCTTAGTCCGCTCGCGTTGACCTTCGTGGCCGCTTGCCTGCACCTGTACCCGTATGGCGGTTCAGCCCGGACGACGCAATATCTAGCGCCGGCGTTCTGTCTGCTCGCGGGGCTGGGGCTGTTCGTCACGCTGCACAGGTATTTTGCGGGCCCGCGACTGGCGGTGTCGCTTCGCCTGGCCGGCGTTGGCTTCGTGATAATCGTGGTCGTCGGCATCGTCCGGGACATTCGGCAGCCGTTCAAGAGCAAGCCGGTTTACCGCAGTCTGGCGGCGGTGCGTACCATCGCCACCCAGACAGGCCCGGCAGACCGCTGGGTAGTGTTCAATGCGATCGAACGCGTCCCGCACGCCCCGTTCCTGGGCGACTGGCGTGGCGCCGGCGCTCAGTTCGTCTTCGACGCCATGCGACTCAATCCCGGGACGCTGGTGTGGTCGCCGCCGCCGGAAACCGTGCGTGCCGCGCCGGGCGAGACCGTCTGGCTGCTGGCGTATCGCGCCGCGAAGGTCGAGTTCCCTGAAGATCAGTTCAGCGCCTACCTGGACAGGTTGGCGCAGGATCTCGGCCCGCCGGTGGCGCATCGAAGTTTTTACATCCGGGAGCGGCAGGGGCGAATCGAGTCGCTGGATGCGTACCGGTTTACACCCTGAGGCCCGGCGGCTATCCGACGTTTTTGCGGTGAACCTTGCGAACGCCGGCGGGCAGGAAATCCAGCTTGCGAGACGCCAACCACGACGCGATCATCTGGTGAACGTCGGATCGGGGAAGCCGAGCTACCGGAACTCTTGCGGCCAGTCCCACTGCGCAACCTCCGGCAGCAGCTCGCGGTCGGTGACGTCGAATTTGAGCGGCGTGATTGCCACGTAGCGCTCGATGATCGCTTCGAGATCGCTGTCAGGGCAAGTGCCTTGCTCCGGCATCGCTCCGTCGAGCCAGTAGATCGGGCGGCCGCACGGGTCGATCTGCTTGTGGTAACTGTCGTTCATCGGCACGACGCCCTGCGGACAGACGCGTATCCCTTTCGGCCAGCCGGCGTCCAGCGCGGGGATGTTGACGTTGAGGCAAGTGCCCGGTGGCGGCTGGGCCGCGACATACGGGTTAAAAACCCGACGCGCGATTTTCGCAGCGCGTTCAAAATCGAGGTTGTCCGACAGCTCCAGCGAGATCGCCATCGACGGCACACCGAAGAACGCTCCCTCGGCTGCTCCCGCGACGGTCCCGCTGTACAGAATATTTATGCCGGTGTTGACACCGGCGTTGATCCCGCTGACGACGAAGTCGGTTCGCGACGCGAGCAGCTCGAGCATGGCCAGCTTGACGCAGTCCGCCGGCCGGCCGTCCACACTCCAGCCCTCGAAGACGTTTTTGACACGCACGCGATGAGCCGCCATCGGCGTAAGCACGGAAATCGCGTGTCCGATCGCCGACTGCGCGGTCTCCGGGGCCACCACCTCGATCTCGCCCAGGTCTTCGAGGGCACGATACAGGGCTTCGATCCCCGGCGCAAGGATGCCGTCGTCGTTGGTCAACAGAATTCGCATGGGGGGATTATAACGGAAGCGGCAGTTGCGCAACGTGCTACGACGCGTCGACCGTTGCTGCGAGACGGCTTGGTTGCCCGTCGGGTCCGCAAACCCAGACCTGGTTACGGCCGCTTTCCTTGGCGCGGTAGAGCATCGCGTCCGCGGCGCTAATCAGAGAATCCGCATCGTCGTGGACAGGACTGCGGCAGGCGACGCCCAGGCTCACGGTGACCGAAATCGTGGTCTCGCCCAGCACGCATCTCGACTCGGCGACGGCACCACGAATCCGTTCCGCCAGGCTGGCGGCACCCTCGATCGTCGTTTCGGGACAGAGGACACAGAACTCCTCGCCGCCGAACCGGCCGATAATGTCGTGCCGTCGCAGGCAGCCGCGAGCAGTCTCGGCGAGACTCTTGAGGACCTCGTCACCGGCCGCGTGGCCATGCGTATCGTTGACGGACTTGAAGATGTCCACGTCGAACATGACGCAGCCCAGTGGCCGGTCGTTTCGCTCGGCCAGCGACCAGATTTCGGCCAGGCGGTTGAACAGTTGCCGGCGGCTGGCGAGACCGGTCAGCATGTCAGTACTGGCCAGCTTTTCAAGCTTTCGGTTCAGCACGGCCAGCTCGGCATTGGCTTTTTGCAGGTCGACCTGGCGCTGGAATAACTCGCTTTGCAGGATGCAGTTTCGCTCGCCCACGCGCAGACGCGCCAGCAACTCCTGCGGGTGGTAGGGCTTTGTCAGGTAGTCGTCCGCTCCGGCCTCCAAGCCCGCGACGATCCGCTCCTTCTCCGCGTGCGCCGTCAGCAGAATGAAGTACACGAAGGACAAGGCCTGCATCTCGCCCAGGGCGCGGACCGTGCGACACAGTTCCAGCCCGTCCATCTCCGGCATCATCCAATCCGCGACGACGATGCACGACACCTCCTTGCGGATCGCTTTCAGTGCTTCCTTGCCGTTTTCGCAAGCGATCACCTCGTACCCGGCCTTGCGCAGTTGACGCACGAGCAGGGCGCGCGCGGTGGCTTCATCTTCAGCCAGAACGATGCGGTTCAGACCTCGGTCGGGCATGGATCGTTCCGCAAAAGGCGGCGAGGACGATTACTACTCGTTACACTCATGTATCGACCCGAACCTGTTTGTCCCGCAGCAACGGTTCCAAGTTCCCGCGCTCGGTGGTCGCAAGCCGGCGGGCCTGCCGGTTGCAGGGTGGCGACCCCGTCAACCGGCGTCGCCCCACCGCGTGGTCGTCGGGCAACGTCAATCCTCCTCGTCGTTTTATCGGCCGGGCACACGCCGACATGGCTCACCTGGCCAACCGATTTGCTCGCGCGGCGGCCTTGCCAGAATCGGCGTTGTTGTGCACCCTAGATCGGCGTGGGTACGCGCAGGCGGTGCGCCCCGCGGATCGGGTGAGGTCTTGACGGCTGAACGTGAAAGAAAACAGCGGGGTCAGCTCTGGCTGCTGGCGTCAGAAGGCCAGGCGCGGCGCGACCTTGTCGCTGAGGTCGCCGTTCGCGTCCGCAGCTCCAAGCTCTACCGCTACGGCGTGCCGGATTCGCTCGCCGACGCCATTCGGCCGGGCGTGCTGGTGCGCGTCCCGTTCGGCCGGACCGGTCGACCCCGGGAGGGCTGGTGCGTTCGTCTTACTCGCCGAGCGTGGGACCATACCTGCAAGCCGATCGAGGCGGTCGTTGCCGGCGAGGTGCTGCCCAGCGAAGCCTTGCTCGAATTGGGCCTGTGGGTGAGCGAATACTACGCCTGTCCGCCGGGGCTGACGTTCGAGCGAATTGTCCCCGCCGTACTCCGCAAGCCGCGTATGCGAAAAGTGCGGTACGTCCGGGCGACCGGCCGGGCGGCGGACAAACCGCTCTCGAAGAGCCAGCAGGCCCTGCTGGACGCGGTCGGCAACGAGGAAGTGCGTCGTGGCGAAGCGCTGCAAACGGCCGGCGTCGGCGCCTCCGTGCTGCAAACGCTCCGCAAACGCGGGCTGCTCGAAGGCATCACGCGCTCGGAGCCCGTCGCGTTGGCGGCGCTGGCGCCAACCGAATACACGTCCCCCGAACCCGGCCGCCGAGACAACGAGGAAGAGGCCTTCACGCTTACCACCGGACAGCAGGCCGCGCTGGAGATGATCGCTAAATCAACCGCCGCGCCGGGAGAATTCAAGGTTTTCTTGCTCTTCGGCGTTCCGGGCAGCGGCAAGACCGAGGTCTACGTGCGGGCGATACGTGGCGTGATCGCCGCCGGTCGTCAGGCGATCATCCTCGTCCCCGAGATCGCTTTGGCGACGCAGGTGGTCGAGCGATTCGCGCGGCGCTTCGAGCGTGTCGTCGTGCTGCACAGCCGGCTCAAGGCGACCACGCGCGAGCGCACGCTGCGGGCCATTGCCGCCGGTGAGGCCGACGTCGTGATCGGCACACGAATGGCGGTGTTCGCACCATGTCCGCGGCTCGGGCTGATCGTCGTGGACGAAGAGCAGGAGAGCAGTTTCAAGAGCCTGCAGGCCCCCTTCTTCAACGCGCGCGACGTCGCGATCAAACGGGGCCAGATCGAGAAGATTGCGGTCGTGCTGGGGTCGGCGACGCCGGCGCTGGAAACGTGGACCAATGCGCAGACGCTGCCGCACTTTCAACTGCTGTGTTTGCCCGAGCGGGTCCCCGGCGCGCGGCTGCCGACCGTTAAACTGGTCGAGATAGGCAGGCGCGAATTCGGACAGACAAGCGAGCTGTTGTCGGCGGAGTTGACTCGCCGCCTGCGCGAAACTCTGGCTGCGGGCCAGCAGGCGATCCTGCTCCACAACCGGCGCGGCTATGCCGTCTACCTGTGCTGCACGCGCTGCGGCTTGACGGTGAGATGCCAGCGGTGCGGCTCGCACATGGTCTACCACCGGGCCGACGAGCGGATCAAGTGTCACCGCTGTGGTGCCCGAGCCCCCGCGCTAACGCACTGCCTCGACGACAGTTGCCGCGGCCCGCTGCGACGCGCCGGCGTTGGGATTCAACGCTTGGAGCAAGAGGTGGAGCGTCTCTTTCCAGAGGCCCGCCTGCAACGGCTCGACAGCGACACGATGCGCCGCCGTGAAGACTACGCCGCCGCCCTGCAACGCTTTGCCGAGCACGAGGCAGACATTCTGCTGGGCACGCAGATGGTGGCAAAAGGCCTGGATTTTCCGGCTGTGCGGCTGGTAGGCGTGTTGGAGGCCGACGCAGCGTTGTGGCTGCCGGACTTCCGCGGCGCTGAATTGGCGTTTCAGTTGCTCGTGCAGGTGGTGGGCCGCGCGGGCCGACGGGCGGGAGATTCGCTGGCGCTCGTGCAGGCCGAGAACGTCAGCTTGCCCGCCATCCGCAGCGCCGTCGCAATAGACTACGAGGGTTTTGCCGAGACCGAGCTCGCGGTTCGCCGAGAGCTTTTCGACCCGCCGTTCAGCCGACTGGTCCGCATCATTTGCGCCGATCCCACCGCCGGCCGGGCCCGCGCAGAGGCCGCCGGGCTGGCCGAGCGGCTGCGCACGCTGGCGGGAAGGATCCATGCGGGGATCCGCGTCGACGACGCCGAGGTCTGCGTCATCCCGCGCTTGCGCGAGATGTTTCGCTATCAGGTCCTCGTCCGCACGCCGCGCGACGCCGATTTGCGACCGCTGCTACGCGCTGCCGCGCAGGAGAAGGTCCTCTCGCCACGAGTGAAACGGTTTACGGTGGACGTCGATCCGCTGGAGATGTTCTAGCAGTCCGAGGCAAGTCGGTAGCGCCGGACCGCCGGGTCCGGCGCGGGGCTTAGAGGCGGCGAGACGTGGAGCTCGGAGGTCCGACGCTCCAGGAATCGGCCTGTCAGGCGCCGGCCGAACATCCCACAAGAACTATTTACATCCAGTGTTGCCCGGTCACGTTGCCGGCGAAACGGTTGAACCTGTCACGCGTGGGAAGCTGCGCGGCCAGTAGCAACAGCCCGATCACCGGCGCCGCCACCGCCAGCCAATTGCCCGATACGAGCAGGATGACGAGCCCGAACAGGCTCAGTCCTTCCGCCAGCGCGCCGCCGATGATGGTGAGCAAATTGAAGCCCTTCGCCAGTTCCTCTTTCGGCACTTCGTCCGAAGCGCGACCGTCCCAGGTGCGACGCAGGTTTCCCATGATCGCTGTGCGGAGAAGAGCGTACGCGGGAATCTCCGCGGCGG